>DATFZA010000169.1:0-5770 GCA_035314765.1 Bryobacteraceae bacterium | reverse complement strand
GATTTTGGAATCCATGCTATGCGAGTTAATTGCCTTGCTGACAGCAGTTTACGTTTTTGCGTGAGTGGTACAAAATCTGTACAGCGGTTTCAAAAAGTCCTTGTAAGTTGTTTAAACAAAAGGTGTGGCTCCCCGGCATGGGCTCGAACCACGAACTTGACAAGATTCTGATGTCCCACAACTTGTTGATTCTACAAAGTCACTGAACTCGTCAAAGGCATCAAAATCACGCTCTCGGTACAAAAAGTGTACAAAAACTTTTGCGAGGCTGAGACGCGCGCAGGCAGATTTCTCCGTTTCAGATCTCAAGTTTGCGCGTGCTCAATCGTTCTACCCATTCGGGATCGCGATGATCGAAGAAAGCAGTGGTTTTCCTGTCCAGAGCCTTTATCGCGCTCATATCCTCGTCGCTCAGTTCGAAGTCGAAGACCGAGAAATTCTCGACCATCCTCTCCTTCTTCACCGACTTCGGAATCACCACGATCTGTCTTTGGATATGCCACCGAAGGATGACCTGCGCGACGGACTTCCCGTACTTGGTTCCAATGGAAGCGAGCGTTTCGTTCTGAAAGATGCCGTGCTGGCCTTCTGCAAAAGGAGCCCAGCCTTCTGTCTGGATCTTATATTTCTCATGCAGCTTCTGTGACTCGATCCGCTGATTGAATGGGTTTACTTCGATCTGGTTTACCGCTGGCGTCACCTTGTTGTGGAGCACGAAATCCACGACGCGGTCCGGATAAAAATTGCTCACGCCGATCGCCTTGAGCATGCCCTCGGCGTTCAGTTCCTCCATGGCGCGCCAGGCGCCATAAACGTCGCCGTAGGGTTGATGGATTAGGTAAAGATCAAGGTAGTCGAGTTGCAGCCGTTTGAGCGAATTCTTAACGGCGCGTTTTGCGCCTTCATAGCTCGCGTCCTGTACCCACAGTTTCGTCGTGACGAAAAGTTGCTCTCGGGGCACGCCGCTATCCTTGAGCGCGCGACCAACGGCTTCTTCGTTCAGGTAGGAGGCGGCCGTATCAATCAATCGATATCCAACCTCAATGGCATCCCGCACGGCGCGCTCGCACTCCGCGAGCTCCCGCATTTGAAACACGCCAAATCCAAGAGCGGGCATTTCGATGCCGTTGTTCAGAGTGAGTTTTTTCATGCCTTTCTCCTTAAACCTGTAAGAGCGTCTTGATGGCGCGGCGCTCATCCATGGCGCGATAGCCCTCCGCCACCTGATCGAGCGGCAACACCAGGTCAAAGACTTTACCGGGATTGATGGCGCCATTCAGAACGAGATCGATCAGTTTGGGGAGAAAGCGCCGGACCGGGGCCGGGCCGCCGTGAAGGTGAACGAGATCAAAGAACAGTTGCTGTCCGTCGAGTTCAACGCCGTGCGGGACGCCGACGTAGCCGATGTGTCCGCCGGGCCGCGTGGACTTGATGGCTTGCATCATCGACTCCTGGGTGCCGACGCACTCCAGCACGGAGTCGGCGCCGATGCCTTTGGTCATGTCCTTAACGCGGGCTACTGCCTCGTCACCGCGTTCCGCCACGATGTCCGTTGCGCCAAATTCGCGCGCCAGCTTCTGGCGTTTGTCGTGGCGGCTCATGGCGATGATGCGGCCGGCTCCCATCTGCTTGGCCGAGAGCACGCCGAGAAGGCCGACGGCGCCATCGCCGACGACAACCACGGTGCCTCCCGGCTTTACATTGGCCGCGTCCGCAGCAAACCAGCCGGTGCCGAGAACGTCCGAGCACGCAAGTAGGCTCGGCACGAGATCCGGTGAGGGCGTGCCGCCCGGCGTGGGTACAAGGGTTCCGTCCGCATTCGGCACGCGCAGGAAGGGCGCCTGCGCTCGCAGCATGAACTCGCGATGGACGCAGGCAGACTGGTAGCCGTACTGGCAGTGAGCACAGGTGTTGTCGGAAGTCGCGAAGGAGCCGACCACGAATTGCCCCGGCTTGATGGATTTCACGGCGCTGCCGACTTCCTCGACGATGCCGCAGTACTCATGTCCCATGTGTGTCGGTCCGTCGATGGGTTGCAAGCCGCGGTAAGGCCAGAGGTCCGACCCGCAGACGCAGGTCGCCGCGAGGCGAAGGATCGCGTCGGTGGGTTGGATAATCTTGGGGTCATCCCGATGTTCAAACCGAATGTCCTTTGGTCCGTAGAGAACTGCGCCTTTCATGGTTCTATCCTGCCTTTCATCGTTCCGTTAACATTCACATCTCGTAACCGGGCTTCTTGTAGAGCTTGTCCCACTTGTCCGTGATATCCGGCTTATAGACTTTTTCTTTCCAGTCCTTCGAGCTGATTTCCTCAAAGCCAACGGAGACGGACTCCTCGCCGTAGTTGAGGACGTCCATAACGTCTCTGGCGATCTTTTCGGCGAGCCGCTCTTTCTGCTGCTCCGACTTCCCCGGCCAGAGCTTCACGATGACATGGGGCATATTTTCGCTCCTCGATGCGGATCAAATAGTCCGTGTTCGTTTTATTTCGTTTCCTCAAAAACCTTCCGCGCAATAGACAAAGCGGAACTCGCCGTCGGCCAGCCGGAATAGAAGGCAAGATGGGTAATCGTTTCGATGATCTCGTCCCGCGTCACGCCGTTCTCCAGCGCTTTCTTAAGGTGAAAGGGAAGCTCGTTCGTCCGGTAAAGCGAAATCAGACAGGCGACAGTGATGAGGCTCCGGTCGCGGGGTTTCATGCCCGGCCTTTCCCACACGTCGCCGAACAAAACGTCGTCCGTATATTGCGCAAGCGCCGGCGCGATGTCGCCGAATGCTTTACGTCCATTGTCTGGCATGGCTGTTACTCCTTTGCATTGGTTTGTGGCCCGGCGAGGTATTGCTCGTCGGTGACCTTTTCCATCCATTCCACGTTCTTGCCATTGAGCTGCTCCGTAATGGCGATATGCGCCATTGCCGTGGTAGGCGTCGCGCCGTGCCAGTGCCTGTGGTTTGGCGGGCACCAGATCACATCGCCCGCGCGGATTTCGACGATGGGTTCGCCCTCGCACTGGGTCCAGCCGACGCCTTGCGTGACGATGAGGGTTTGACCCAGCGGATGGGTATGCCAGGCCGAACGCGCGCCGGGCTCGAAAGTCACGAGGCCGGCGGTGACGCGGGACGGCTCCGGCGCCTGGACAATGGGGTCGATCCGCACCGTCCCGGTGAAGTATTGCTCAGGCCCCTTTTGGGAAGGCCGTGATCCGTTTCGCTGGATTTCCATTTTTCAAACTCCTTGCTTAGGTTCTTTGGGTTGCGTTTTTTGCATAACGCCCATTCGATTGGCTTCAGGCGACCCCCTGGCTAGCTGTCGGCGCCTGCAGAGTGGCGGGCGCGCATAGCTTCGAGATCCTCGCGCACGCGCTGCGGTTCCTCCGCCAGCGCCATGTTCGCCATGTCATGCACGCCGTCCAGCGTGCCTTGCGGGTCCGCTTCGAGAGGCGCGAACAGCGCGTCGAAATCCTCCTTCGCCGGGCCTTTGGCTGCGATGAGTTCGAAGGTCTTGCGCAGCGCCTGAGGGGAGTTGAGGCTGTGGACGAGAACCTGTGCGATCTGACGACGCGCTATGACTCCGTCGCTGCTATCGCCTGCCTGGCGTTTGTCTCCCTGGAGGAGGACGAGACGGTGCTGATCCGGAGCATTATAGTCAAACCAGCCGGGCCGGACGATCGTGTACGGCATCCCGCTTGCGCGCACGAGCCTTTCAGAGCGCCGCTTCCAGTCATGCGCCTCGGTCTTGCGGTTATAGTCACCGGTGCGGTTGGTGACGCCGATAGAGGTCATGAGCGCAATGCGCACAGTCCGGGAGCCCAGGGCTTGCAGGACATTGCGCACGCCGCCGTAGTCGATGCTCTCCGCTCCGGCCTTGCCCGCGCCATCGGAACCAAGGGTGAATACGACCGCATCCACGCCGTCAACCGCCGGAGAAAGCGTGTCCGGCCGCGTCACGTCACCCGTGACAACCTGCGCTTCGCGCGGAAGCTGATCCTTCTTGCTGGACTTGCGTACGAGCGCCCGAACCGCGTGGCCCTGCCGGAGCGCTTCATCAACGACGAGGCTCCCGATCGAGCCGGTGGCGCCGACAACCAGCACAGTCATAGGGGTTTTGGTCATGACCTCTCCTTGTTTTTCCTGTTCTTATGACGCGCCTCGGCGTTCGAGCCGGGGACATTAACCAAAACGTGGTAGGCAACCGCGTCCCATGCGTTGTGGATGCCGATCAGCAGGAGCAGCAGGGCAGCCGCCGCAATCGCGAATAAGGCGCCCTGGGTGTGAGCAGCGGCCTCCAGGGCGGCTGAGGCAAGCAGGGCGTAGGACGCCATGGGCAATACGACATGAAACAACCAGTCCTCGAAGCCAGGCCGATAGGCGGCCTGCTTCTTCATGCGCCGCGCGACGATGGCGCAGTAAATGATTCCGACGCCGCCAATAACGCCGAAGAGAACGGTGAGATATACGATTGCCGGCCACGGCGCGCGCATCAGGGCAGAGACCAGGAATGAGGCGCTGAAATGAACAATCGTCGGCGTCGCGAAAGCGGCGCTCGCCCTTTCAGCATCCTCCGGCGGCTTCTCGGAAATCAGGGTCATCACGACGAACTGCAAGCCGATCAGAGCGCCGGCCGTCGAGGCGACGATCACATAGAAACTGTCCCATTCGTTGAGTTCTGTCATGATGACTCTGCCTTGCTTGCAATAGTGTGCCCGGAATGCTGCAGGCTCATTTGGGAGCGAGGTCGCCGAACCAATAGGCAGCGGTCACGCCGCCATCGATAAGGAAGTCGCTGCCGGTGATGAAGGCGCCGTCCGGCCCCATGAGCAGGGCCGCAAGAGTTCCCACCTCGTCCGGCGTGCCAGCCCGGCCCGCCGCGGAAATTTCGATCATGCGGCGATAGCCCGGCCCGCGCGGCCCTGTCAGCTCATCCTTGGCGAGCGGCGTAATAATGATGCCGGGACTGATCGTGTTGACCCGCGCGCCCCGCTTGCCCCAGCGGACAGCCTCGGCCATAACGCGCAAAGAGTTCCCGCGTTTGGCGAGCTGGTAGGCGTGAAGGGAATCCTTCACCTGGGCGGGCTGAAGGAATGGAAGTCTGAGCAGCTCTTCCACGGGCGTCGTTGCGAGTGCGCTGTTTTGTTCGGCGGTCAGGGCGGGCAGCCGGTGCCCCGACTGCGAGGCGATCACGACGGCCGTGCCGCCGCGCCCGATCACCTTGCCGAATTCCTCCAGCAGAAGCGCGGTTCCGTAAAGATCGACTTTCAGAATGGTCTCCGGAGAGGCCTGCGTCGGCGACACGCCGGCGGCCTGGATCAGGCCGAAGACTTCTCCGACCGATGTGGCCTGTTGAACGAGAGCTTCGACCGAGGGGCGTGAGGACACATCAACTGTCGCAGTACTGACGTCGAAGCCCGCGTCGCTCATTATTTTGGCGGCAGCCTCCGCGTTTTCCTGGCGCAGATCCGCGAGCAGAACGTGCTTTCCTGCGCCAACCCGCCGCGCAATAGCCTGGCCGATCAATCCGGCCCCGACGAGAACAATCACCTGTTTCATATCATTTCCTTTCACGAATAGTTGTGGACCTTTAATGCCAGATGATTAAGCGGGAGACGGCAACAAACCTGCCCGCATGGCAGCGATAACACCGCCATCGATGAGGAGGTCGCTGCCGGTCACAAAACCCGCATCCGGCCCGAGAAGATATGAGGCGGCCACCGCGACTTCGTCTGGTGAAGCCATGCGCTTCGCCGGGGACGCCTCGATCATCGCCCGGTAA
>DATFZA010000168.1:0-7321 GCA_035314765.1 Bryobacteraceae bacterium | reverse complement strand
GATTTTGGAATCCATGCTATGCGAGTTAATTGCCTTGCTGACAGCAGTTTACGTTTTTGCGTGAGTGGTACAAAATCTGTACAGCGGTTTCAAAAAGTCCTTGTAAGTTGTTTAAACAAAAGGTGTGGCTCCCCGGCATGGATTCGAACCACGATTCACGGCTCCAAAGGCCGCTGTCCTACCATTAGACGACCGGGGAACAGAGCAGAGTGACGCTAAGAACAGTCTATCATCAGCGCTCGATCCGCTCGTTCATTAAGGGTGCTCGGTGCGGCACATTTGCAGGAGTCTGTCGAAGAGAGGATTTGCGGCCGCCAGTGTTTCCGCCAGATATCCCTCGCGCACCAGATCCTGAACGTCACGCGGGCATTCATGATTGTCGTGGTATTCGTCAAGCACGCAGCGGAAAGCGAACAAAGTATTCACCGGCGGTCGCTCCCTGGCCCGGTTCAGCATCGACAGCGCGCCGAGAGTTGTCAACAGGAGCAATACCCGGAGCCGAATTCGTTTCCTCCTCAAGAAAGCCCTACCAATCCGAATACGGCGTGCCTTCCAGGCTGGTCTTGTCGGAGCCGCTGCGGATGTCGAACAAACCTGGTTCCGTTTGGCTGACGCTGGCTTGCGAGTCCTCCATGATCGGCTTCCAGGTGTCGGCCGAGTTGGTGATCGGATCCACCGGAATTTGGCGTAAATAGCCTTCACTTACCAGATCCTGCAGGCTCTGTGGAGCTTTCTGCTTGTCGTACGTGTATTCGTCGATCACGCTGCGCATCGTGAACAGATTGTTCTTCAGCACGCTCTCTTTGGCCCTGGTGATACTGCGTGTATAGATCGGCAAAGCGATGGATAACAGGACGGCGATGATCGCCATCACGATCATCAGTTCGATCAGCGTGAAGCCGAGCAGGCTACCACGCCGCCGCCGATTACAGTTCGCTATACGGAGTTCCATCGCGTGCCTTCTCTGTGCTCTTGGTGTAAACGTCAAACAGGTTCTGCCCGCCCCAGGACTGCGATTTTGGATCGTCGCGCGTGCTGCGCTTGCCCCAGTCGGTGGAGTTGGTCATGGGGTCCTTGGGAATGCGGCGCAAGTAATGGATTTTCTTATCGACCGCGCCGGAGGCCTTCACTCCTTCCACCAGCTGTTGCAGCGACTCCGGGTAGTTATCGGAGTCAATCTTTTGCGGCCCCAATTTCCCCCCGTCGGCGTCGTCCTTGTACTTATCTATGGCGGTTCGAATCTCACGCAAGGCGCGCTGCAAGTCGCGCTCCTTCTCCTGCCGGACCTTATAGCGCGCTAGCGGAAGCGCCATGGTGGACAGCACCAGCAAGATGGTGAACGCGACGATTAATTCCACCAGGGTCAAACCCTGTTGATTCTTTCTACGCCGCATGCTGACAGACGCCATAGCCTAATGAACGACCACGGGAACGGAAACGGGCGCCACTCGAATAGGTTCCGTTTTCGAATTCTGAAGATTCGCCTCGGTCACCTCGACTCTAGCGGTTCCCTTCCCGACCGCCACAAAATTCAACTCGAGGATCGGACCTGTACCATGCAGGGGCGGACCGTTGCCCGTCCGGGTGATCCCGACTGTCGCTTCGCCCGCATCATTGCGTATGTCAACCGTGGGTCCGCTGACGCCGCCCCCTTGCGTGAACAGGCTACCTGGCTTGACCTCGTTTAATCGAAGCACTTTCGGATCCCAGCGCAAGCGCACAGGCGCATTGTAGAGATCGCTTACATTCTGTACCATCAACATCAGGTTTACCGGCGCACTGAGCGCAACTTGAGCGTCGGCGGGGAATAGGTTGATGGCCGCCGCCGCCGAAGAAGCAGCCGGAGGGACTTCAGGAGCCGGCGGAGCAGCCGGAGCAGCTTGGCCTGGTCCTGGGCGTGGACCTGGATTTACAGCCGGAGTTGGGGAAGCCGCGGGCTCTTCTTTCTTCGGCGCGTAGTTTAGCTTCACAAACTGGTCCGTTCCCGCAGCCACGCCGCGCAGGTCAACGGCTTCGACACTCTGCGTGCGCACAACGTGGGGAATTAAGGCGATCAGCAGGTTAGAGCGCGATCTATCACCCGAATTGCTTCCCAGCAGGAATTTCCCGAGAACCGGAACATTGGTAAAGCCGGGAATCCCGTTAAACGATAGTGTGTCCTGATTGTTGATCAAGCCGCCCAACAGGCTTACCTCTCCATCGCGAACGCGAATATCCGCCTCGTTCTTGCGCTGAGCGATTACTGGCTGGTCGATCCCGCCAATGGTCACGTTCCGGCTGACGTTTGAAACGTCCACGATAATATGCATGGAGATTTCGTCGGTTCCATGTATGTGAGGCGTAAATTCCACGTTGACGCCGGTCTCGGCAAATTGAAACTGCGTACTCACCAGCGGACTGACACCGACGGTGCCGACACCGGGCTGAAAGCTGCCGCTGGCATAAGGCACCTTCTCACCGATTTTCAGCGAGACCTTCATACCGTCGGAAGCGCGCAACTCGGGTGACTGCATGATCTTTGTGGAGTTGTCGCTCAGCACGGCCTGCAGCAGCGCTCCCGGCAAAGTCAGCGAGAAATCGCTCAAACTCACCTGCCCGATATGCGATGCGGAGATGGTCGCCGTCGTTCCAGTGGCGGCCGGCGTAGTCGTGGAGTTGGTAGTGCCCGTTGTCCCGGTACCGGTCCCGGTTCCAGTGTTTGAGCTGGTGCTGCTCCCACTCACGGTAAGGCTGCTCCGCGGCGTGAAACTGACCGGAATCACCAATCCCGTTGTGCCGCCGGAAACCAGCCCCGCCGCGATAGTCTTCGTCCGGTCGGTGTTTACTTCGAGCACGATCAGATCGATCACCACCTCCGACTTCGGCTTGTCCAGGTCGTGAAACAGCTTTTCGGCCAGGTTAATCTGATCCACCGTTCCGCGGGCCATCACCGCGTTCTGCGCGTTATAGGTGAACATGCGCCGGATGTCGGTGACAGAGCGCACCGCCGTCACCACTTCCTGAAATTCCTGGACTGAGGTCACGTTCTTCAAATAGAAGACCTTCACTACTTCGTCTTCATAGTCGCGGCGCTTGGTGACGTTGTCGTCCGTGACGAAAATGGCGTTCGCGCTAATCGGCTTCCAAAACGTTTTGGTCAGCAACCCAATATAGTTGAGGGCTTCTTCCAGACTGGTATTGGTGAGATCGAGATTGATGTTGCGCGTGGTGGGCTGATACTGCGGATCGAAGATTACATTGATGCCGGCCAGCTTACCGACCGTCTCATAGAGGACCCGGGGCGGCTGATTGTTCATTTTCAGGGTGCTGATCTGGCTGGTGATCGGCTTCAGTTCCGGTACCGGCAAGAGCGATTCTATGCGCTCTTGAGTAACCTGTTGGGCGTGCTCCACAGCGGTCATCGGCTTTTCGGAGGCGCCCTTGCGGCTCTGTTCGATCGCCTCATTGGTCCGCCCTATTTCCTGGATGGCGATCGCCGACGACGGATCAATGGAATAGGCTTTTTGGTACTCCACCAGGGCATCTTCCAGTCTTCCCTCCTGGCGGAGCTTCTGACCTGCGGCGACATGAATCGTACCCACTTGGAATCGGACTCGCCGCAAACCCAGCTCGTAAGACGGGTCCGATGGATCCTGACTGTAGGCTTGCGTATACAGGTCGAGGGCCTTCTCGTATTCTTTGCCCTGTTCCGCCTGTTGGGCCAGCTTCAGGAGCTTGTCGCCTTTTTTGGTACGCGCCTCCAGCAGGCCGCCGGGCAACACCAGAAGCGCGACGCTAAAGACCGCCAAGAACCGCCGTATACTATTAAAAACTAGCATCTTATTCGTTTTCCTAGCGGTGTGATACACTTAGCAGTAAGGCCGACACCCGCACAGTGGCTTCATAAACGATTGACGTTGCGGGCTTTCCCGGCGTTGAGTCCAAAATCGCAACAATCGTGGAATCCGGCTTTAAGATTTTGAGTGACAACCGGCAGGCCGGCTACAATTACCATCTATTTGATCGGTATGAGGCTGGCTTGGTCCTCTCGGGAACGGAAGTAAAGGCCGCCAAGAGCGGACGTGTCCAGCTAAAAGAAAGCTTCGCCGAGGTTGTGGGTAATGAGGCGTGGCTGCTGAATGCTCACATTAGCGAGTACTCGCACGGCAACCGCGAAAATCACGAACCGGTTCGCCGGCGAAAGTTGCTCCTGCATCGCCAGGAGATCGATAAACTGATGGGCCAAACCCGCGAAAAGGGCCTGACGCTGGTGCCGACCCGGATGTATCTGAAGAACGGCCGGATAAAGATCGAGATCGCGGTCGGCAAAGGGAAGAAGCTGCATGACAAACGGGAAACTTTGCGCAAGCGCGAGATGGATGCCGAAGCGCGCGCCGCGATGAATCGGAGGAGAGATTAGTGGAAATCAGACTTGAGATAACCGCGCCGGCGCAGGTGGAGGCCGACGCAATCGTCGTGCTCGCTTTTGAGGGTGCTGCGCCCACGGCTGAACCAATGAACGAGCTATACGCGTCAGGCGAGATGACCGGCGCCAGTTGTGAAACGGCGATCGTCCACCACCCGAGCGGCTATAAAGCGAAGCGGATGGTGCTGGCCGGCGCGGGGAAAGAGGACAAGTTTTCGCTGGCCGAAATGCGCAAGGTTGCCGGAGCGGTGTTACGGGCTCTCAAACCAAAAGCCGTTCGCAGCATTTGCCTGGTTCTCGATAGCGCCTATAGCTCGGACGACTTCACCTCCGCCGCGGTAGAAGGCGCGATCCTGGCCGATTTTGAACCGGATCTGCACAAAACCGATCCCAAAAAGAATGAGAAGCAGGTGGACTGGTTCTCGATCTCGGGCGGATCGGCCGCCGGACTCAATCGCGGGCGCATCCTCGGGGAGTCTCAGAATTTCACCCGCGCGTTGATCAATGAACCCGCCAACATTCTGACGCCGACCCAACTGGCCCAGCGCGCCAAGGACATGGCGGCGGCGGGCGGACTGGAATGCGAAGTACTCGATCAAGCCAAAATGAGCGAACTCGGGATGGGCGCACTTCTCGGTGTTTCGCAAGGCAGCGCCGAGCCACCGGCCTTGATCATTGTGCGTTACCGGCCGCAGCATGCCACCTCGCCGGATCATCTCGCTCTGATTGGCAAGGGCGTCACATTCGACACCGGTGGAGTGTCCATCAAGCCAGCCGATGGCATGGAGAAGATGAAGTACGACATGTCCGGCGGAGCGGCGGTTCTCGGCGCGATGCGGGCCATCGCCCAATTGAAGCCGCCGGTTACCATCACGGCGATTGTTCCCGCAGTCGAGAATATGGTCGGCAGCCGCGCGCAGCGCCCCGGAGACATCGTCAAGACGCTGAACGGCAAGACCGTGGAGGTTTTGAACACCGATGCGGAAGGGCGCTTGATTCTAATCGACGCGATCACGTATGCCCAACGGCTGGGTTGCACCCACATGGTCGACATCGCTACGCTTACCGGGTCCATCGTGGTGGCTCTGGGACATGTGAATATCGGCGCCTTCACGAACAACGATGCCTTGCTCCACAAAGTGCTCGCGGCTACCAGAGCTGAAGGCGAAAAAACCTGGCAGATGCCCATGGACGAGGAGTACAAAGAAGGCCTGAAGAGTCCTTACGCCGATTTGCAGAATATCGGCGGGCGTCCGGGTGGTTCCATCACCGCAGCCTGGTTTCTGGCCGAGTTCACTGAAGGCAAGCCCTGGGTGCATCTCGACGTGGCGGGCACGGCCTGGAACGACGAGGCGAAACCGTTTCTCGCCAAGGGCCCGGTGGGTGTCTGCGTTCGGAGTTTTGTGCGGCTGGCGGAGAACTGGTAGACTCCCCAAGGTCCTTTTGCTCGCCCACAGGCGCCTCAGGCGGCGTATGCTGCATCCCAACAATCCGTCCGGATCCCATGGTTTGGGGATCCGAACCTTGCGGTTCGGGATTGGCGCATGAGGAGAATTCTTTGATCGTCGCGGCCCCCGTTTTTCCAGTATAATCGCCGCTCACGAAGATCGCCGATAGCCGACTGGAAGCGTTGCGAAGCCGATGTGGCGGTCGTGACGATCAACCCGCACGTTTAAGCATCTGATCGGAGCGCCCGCTCGATCGTCAGCAGTTGTCTGGCTCAGCGGCCCGAAGAACCAAATCCGCCCGTCCCGCGCTTCGTCTCGGTCAACTCTTCTTCGGCCCACTCAACAGCTTCGTACCTGGCCACGACCATCTGCGCGATGCGATCGCCCATGTGAATCTGATACGCGCTTATACCGAGATTCAAGAGAATCACGCGGATTTCCCCACGATAGCCGGGATCGATGGTGGCCGGACTGTTCGGAAGCGTGATCGCATGCTTCAGCGCCAGGCCGCTCCGCGGACGCACTTGGGCTTCGTATCCGGGCGGCAGTTCGATGGCAAGCCCGGTGCGCACGGCAACCGGCACGCCGGGCTCGAGCAAAACCGCTTCCACGGCGCGCAGGTCCATGCCCGCATCTTCCCGCGGTCCGTGCGCGTACTCCGGCAACGTTGCTTCCTGCGCCAGCTTCTGGATTCGTATCTTCACCGCGTTATCATAGCGTCTTGTCTGGCCGCGTTCTCACCGTAGCGCCCCTTCCGCCGGAAAAGTGCGCGTACGCACTGGCCCGCTACAGCCGCTCGCCCGACTCCATTCAGAAATCGCTCGAGTGGGTCCGCACCCACAATTCGCAAAAATTTCTCGAGAGTTTTTACTTTCAGTACGGTCACGCCTCCATCGCCGATCTCGGCCACGTCGTGCTCTGCTTCGAAGGAATCTCGGAGCTGGCCGCTACTGAGGCGGAAGACGAGCAGCTTTGGGACGGCCAGGCCCGCTCGTCGCGCTATCAGGATTTTTCCCGATCTGGTTTCGTGGTCCCGCCGGAATTCAGCGCGCCGGAAGCTACCTTGTACAGGGCGGCAGCCGATCGCTTGCTTGCGGGCTACACCCGGGTTCACTCGACTATGACTGAGTTCCTTGCGGAAAAGCTGCCCTGTCCCGAGGATATGAAGCCGGATGTCTATCGCCGCAACATCGCCGCCCGCGCTTTTGATGTCGCCCGGTATTTGCTCTTCTTCGGCATATCGACCGGTGTTGGTCAGGTAACCAGCATCCGGACCCTGGAGCGGCAAGTGCGGCGGTTGAAGGCTTCGGAGTACGAGGAACTGCGCTCACTGGGCTCGGAAATCGTCGAAGCTTGCGCCGCGCCGCCGGCGTGCGCGCTGGATGATTTCAGTTCGCGCGAACCACTTGCGCCGACTCTCGCCAAGTACGTGGACGCCGATCGCCACCTACTAGAAAGCCGTGCCGAC
>DATFZA010000167.1:0-3192 GCA_035314765.1 Bryobacteraceae bacterium | reverse complement strand
TCGGCCGTCTTTACCGTTCTTGCAATATCCTCGGCCGAATGCGCGGCGGAAACAAACCCCGCCTCAAATTGAGACGGCGCCAGATAAATACCCCGGTCCAGCATCCAGTGAAAATACTTTGCGAAACGGGCAACGTCGGATTTCTTGGCAGATTCCCAATCGGTTACCGGTTGATCCGTAAAGAAAAACGTGAACATGGACCCAACGCGATTGACGGTCACTCCAGCCGGCGGATGGGCGGTCAACAGGGCTGTTCGCTGTTCGAGAATGTCGTAGACCTCGGGGTGGGCAATCAGGTACTTCAGCACCGCGATGCCCGCCGCTACCGCCATCGGATTTCCGGAAAGCGTTCCCGCCTGATAAATCGGACCAACCGGCGCCACTTTATTCATGATGTCGGCGCGCCCTCCGTAAGCTGCCAGCGGAAGTCCTCCCCCGATAATCTTGCCCATGGTGGTGAGATCGGGTTTAATTCCGTAGCGCTGCTGCGCGCCGCCTAGCGCCAGGCGGAAACCGGTCATCACTTCGTCAAAGATCAACAGAGCGCCGTGACGGCTGGTGATCTCGCGCAAGGCTTCCAAGAATCCCGGCAGCGGCGGAACGCAGCCCATGTTGCCAACCACCGGCTCCACGATGACGGCGGCGATTTCGTCGCAATGGTGGTAGAAGGCTTGCTCCACTGCGGCAATAGAGTTGAAGGGCAAGGCCAGCGTCGTCGCGGCGAAGGACTGCGGCACGCCCACGGTGTCGGAAATTCCTAGCGTCGCCAAGCCGGAGCCGGCTTTGACCAGCAATGAATCGACATGGCCGTGATAGCAGCCCTCGAACTTGATGGTGAGTGTGCGGCCGGTAAAGCCACGCGCGACACGCAGCGCGCTCATGGTGGCTTCGGTGCCGGAATTAACCAGCCGCACCATCTCCACCGACGGAACACACTGGTTGATCAGTTGGGCCAATTCGAGTTCGCGTCCCGTGGGAGCACCGAAGCTGGTGCCTATCTCCAAGACTTCCTGGAGCGCGTCAATGACCACTTTCGGCCGGTGACCCAGCACCAGCGGACCCCAGGAACACACGTAGTCGATGTACTCGTTTCCATCGACGTCGAAGATGCGAGAGCCTTCGCCCCGAGCGATGAAGGCGGGCGTGCCGCCAACGCTACGGAACGCGCGAACCGGCGAGTTGACGCCGCCGGGGATCAGCTTCTGGGACTGGGCGAAGAGCGCTTCGGACTTGGATCGATTCATCATTATTCAGAAACCGGCGGGACAGAAACCGGCGTGGCAGCAACCCGCTGGGGCATGATTTTGCTCAGAAAGAAATTGGCGGCAATCTCCTGCAGGCTGCCGTTGAGGTTGCGGAACAGGCGTTCGCGCAGGCCGAGGTAAGGCTGCGTGCCGGCGAAGAGATCCTGCATCAACGCCCGGAAACGTTCGCTGCGCCGCATGAAGTGCACCATGCGCGCGGGAACCGTATTGAATAAAAAGCGTCCGGTAAAGACATGCTTGGCGAGCGTTGCGCCGTACTCGAGATCGGCCGCGAAGTCGCGCCGCAAGAGTTCTCCATAAGCGTGGGCTGTGGAGCCGTGCGCTTTGGAAGCATAGGCGTCGTCCAGCAACACCTGGCTGGCCAGGTCACCCGAGCGGATGGCGTAATAGAGTCCTTCTCCCGTGATCGGATCCACCATTCCCGCGGCATCTCCGACCGCCAGCCAGCCGTCGCCCGCTACCCGATTGCGCCGCCAAGCGCCGTGTTCCAGCGCCGGCAGCATGTGGCTGTAGAAGCGGGCATCCTTGCTCGAGATGTCTTTCTCCTGCATGTAGCGCTCCAGGCGCGCCCGCAGGGCCTGCGCGGGCTCGCCCTTGCCGCAGATGCCGACGGAGAGATGACCGCAACGCGGAAACACCCAGATGTAGCCGTTGAGTTTCGGCAGAAACTGAATATCGATGTGATCCTGTTCGCTAGGCACGTAGTAGCCGAGCGCGGACATGGTGTCGGCAGCGGTCCACTCGGTGCCTAGCCGGCGAAGCGGATTGCGCGCGCCCGTGGCCAGCACGCAATAATCCGCGTCCAGGGTTCCGGATTTGGTGCGGACGCTCCAGCCGTTGGAGGTGCGGTCGAGGCCCAGGACGCGGGTCTGCTCCAGCCGCGCACCGGCTTTTTCCGCTCGCTGGAGCAGCAGGTGGTTGAGGTCGTAGCGCGAGTAAATCACCAGCGGCTGGGAGAGCCGCATTCCCACGGCGCCAGCCCGGGGCGCGGAAAGGCAAGTATTGGTGATCAGTTTCTTGGGCGCTTGGTTGTCAATCAGGAACGGATACTGATGGTACGCCTTGAAGGTGAGCCCGCCGCCACACGGCTTTTCCCAGGCCATTTTCTCGTCAAAGACTATGGTGTCAAGGCCAGCGGAGGCCAGCCGTTCCGCGGCAAACGATCCGGCGGGGCCGCCGCCGAGTACGGCGACGCGCTTCATTTGTGTGGGGGAATTTGCGGCAGTTCCGGCATGCCAGGCTGCGCCGTGCCGGATTTTGGGGCGGCGCCGGAAGGAATAGCTGGATGGCCGGGGGGCAACGAGCCCTTTGGCGCCGATCCTTGCGGCATCGCACCGGGAGGAATCTCCGGATGCCCGGCCGGCAGCGAGCCTTGCGGCATTGCGCCGCCCGCAGGCGGCATCCCACCCCCGCCCGCGCCGTGCGGATTGGCGCTGGACGCAGCTCCCGCGCCGGATCGCCCTTTGACTTCCCATTCCTTGCCTTTTCGCTCCAGCACATACGTCATGTCCAAGGAGGCTGCGGGATTGGTGTTGTTCTTGGCCTGGAAATGCACTTTCGCGTCCGCTTCATCCCCCCGGAATTGGACCGAGGCGACGCTCACGTCCATGGCCGCAAGATCGCTGCGCTTGCTCAGGTACTTGATGACTCCCTGTTTGACGGCCTCGCTGTTGTCAGTGTTCTTCTTGCTGCACCCGACGATGGCAAATGCAAGAACCAGCAACGAAAGAATGGAGATCGTGCGTTTCACTACTCGATTATAGCCAGCCTAAACCCGCAGGAGAGGATTGTGGGGCCGACGCCTCGTCGGCGCCGGACCCCCTGGTCCGGCTCTGGCAACACAACAAAGTCAGAGGGCCGTGGGCGACTTAACTTAGGAGTGCTTTAATGAGAAATAAGAATGATGCGGAGCATCTTGCGCACAATA
>DATFZA010000166.1:0-3602 GCA_035314765.1 Bryobacteraceae bacterium | reverse complement strand
TCTCATGACCGAAGCACCCGTGAAACAGATGCAACTGCCCTCGCCGCCGCAGTTTTCTTCTATCGAGGAGGAACGGCTGCACCGGAAACAGCGCCTGGCGGCGGCGTTCCGGCTGTTTGCCCGCTTTGGATACGACGAGGGCGTGGCCGGGCATATCACAGCGCGCGATCCCGGTCAGCCGGATCATTTTTGGGTCAATCCGTTTGGCATGCACTTTGGGCTGATTCGCGTTTCCGACCTGCTCTTGGTGAATCATGAAGGCGAAGTGGTGCACGGGGAGCATCCGGTGAATCGGGCGGCCTTTGCGATTCACTCGCGCGTGCATGCGGCGCGGCCGGACGTAATTGCGGCGGCGCATTCGCATTCCATTCACGGCAAAGCGTTCTCGGCTTTGGGGCGGACGCTCGATCCGATTACCCAGGATTCCTGCGCATTCTATGAAGATCACGTGGTGTTTCAGGATTTCACCGGCGTGGTGAATGACACGTCGGAGGGCGACCGCATCGCCTCCAGCCTCGGCCCGCGGAAGGCTGCGATCTTGCGCAATCATGGCTTGCTCACGGCGGGGCAGACGGTGGACGAAGCCGTGTGGTGGTTCATCACCATGGACCGCAGTTGCCATGCGCAGTTGCTCGCTGACGCGGCGGGCGAGACGATCAAGATCAGCCATGAGGTCGCGTCTCTTACCCGCGAGCAGGTGGGAACGCATGAGGCCGGCTGGTTCCAATTTCAGCCGCTGTGGAATTGGATCACGCGGCACGAACCGGACCTGTTGGACTGATTGATATTTCTTGGCGCGCTTTCGCTCATCATCTGGATCTATTTGCTGCTAGGCCGCGGTGAATTCTGGCGGTTCAGGGTTGAACCTGCGCCCGCGGCGGCTGTTCCCCCGCGGAGCGTTCACGTGGTGATTCCCGCGCGCGATGAAGCGGAGTCGATTGGCCAAACGGTCCGGTCTTTGCTCGCTCAGGATTATGACGGGCGATTGCGCATCTTCGTGGTGGACGATCACAGCTCAGATGCAACCGCGGAAGTGGCACGAGCGGCAGGAGAAGTCACCGTCATCCCGGCGGCGCCGTTACCGGCGGGCTGGACCGGCAAACTTTGGGCCGTTTCGCAAGGCGTGGAAGCGGCTTCCGGGGCTGACTATCTTCTCTTGACGGACGCAGATATCGTGCATAGCCCCGATAGCGTGCGCAGCCTGGTGGCCCGCGCGGAAGCCGGATCGTACGATCTGGTTTCGTACATGGTGAAGCTCAAGTGCGAAACGCTGGCCGAGCGCGCGCTGATACCGGCGTTCGTGTTTTTCTTTTTCATGCTGTATCCGCCGGCGTGGATTGCGCGGCGCGACCGCAAGATGGCCGGCGCGGCGGGTGGCTGTATGCTGATCCGCCGAGCCGCGCTGGAGCGCATCGGCGGAATCGCTTCCATCCGAAACGAGTTGATTGACGACTGCGCGCTGGCGGCGCGAGTAAAACGCAGCGGCGGCGCAATCTGGCTGGGACTGACGGAAGGTACCCAAAGCTTGCGTAGCTACCCGCGATTCGGCGATGTATCGAATATGATTGCGCGCACGGCCTTCACGCAGTTGGATCATTCCATATTTCTATTGATTGGAACCGTGTTCGGCCTCCTGGTGACCTATGTTGCTCCTGTGACTTGTTGGAACTGGCTGGGGCTGGCGGCATTCGTTCTGATGACAGTCGCTTACCTGCCCGCCGTGCGATTCTATCGGCTCTCGCCGCTTTGGGCGCTCTCGCTGCCTCTGGTCTCGATCTTCTATCTAACGGCGACCGTGCAATCAGCGATCCGATACTGGAGCGGGCGCGGAGGTCACTGGAAAGGAAGAGTGCAAGATGGGCTTAAATGAAGTAGTGTCCGTTGACGAACAGCTTACTTACTTAAAAAAAGGCTTGGCGGAAGTGATCCCCGAAGACGAGTTCCGCGAGCGCCTGATTCAGTCGGAGAAGACCGGCCGCCCACTGCGCGTCAAAGCGGGTTTTGATCCCACCGCGCCCGATCTCCATCTGGGCCACACCGTGCTGCTGCGCAAGATGAAGCACTTTCAGGACCTGGGTCACACGGTGATTTTTCTGATTGGCGATATGACTGGGATCATCGGCGATCCAACTGGCCGCAACATTACGCGCCCGCCAATGACCCGTGAAGAAATTGACCGCAACGCCGAAACGTACAAAACGCAGGTATTCAAGATTCTCGACCCCGCTAAGACAGAAGTGCGTTTTAACAGCGATTGGCTGGGAGCTTTGAAGTTTGAGGATGTCGTCCGGCTGTGTTCCAAGTACACGGTGGCGCGCATTCTGGAGCGCGACGACTTCAGCAAGCGCCTAAAAGAAAATATTCCGATCACCATGCACGAGCTGCTCTACCCGCTGGCGCAAGGCTACGACTCCGTGGCACTGCACGCGGATGTCGAGATGGGCGGCACCGATCAGAAATTCAATTTGCTAGTCGGGCGGGAACTGCAGCGCGATGTTGGGCAGCAGCCGCAGATCGTGGCCACCGTGCCGCTGCTGGAGGGGCTGGACGGCGTGGAAAAAATGTCCAAGAGCAAGGGCAACTATGTCGGCATCACCGAATCGCCGGAGGTAATGTTCCGCAAGCTGCTGCTGATCGGCGATGAATTGGTTTTCCGCTACTACGAACTGCTCACCGATGTGCCGTTGAAGGAGATTGCCGTCATCCGCTCGGACATTCAAAGTGGACGGCTGCACCCCAAACAGGCGAAAATAGATTTAGCCAAGCGCATCGTAACGGATTTTCATTCCAGGCAAGCGGCCGAGGAAGCCGCCGCGCGTGTGGAGCAGGTCTTGGCCGAGGGCAAGGGAGCGGAAACCGCCGAGCGAATCCCGATAGAGGACTGGCGTTTGAACCGAATTCTGGTGCAAAGCGGTTTGGCGGCGTCAGTGAAAGAAGCGGATCGGCTGGTGAAGGCGAGCGCCGTCAGCGTGGCCGGCGCAGGCGCGGATTTTGTAACCATTGAGAACCCAGCGGAGCGGATTGACCCCGGCAATTACACGATTCGCGCCGGCAAGAATTTTAAGCACATCGGAAACTGAATGCTCGCCTTCGGCGACAACATCGCGCAGAGCATAGACGCGCTCCGCCAGCATAAGCTGCGCGCGGTGTTGACCATTATTGGCCTGACCATGGGTGTGGCTACTTTGATCACCGTGATGACTCTGGTGCAGGGAGCGAATCGGTACGTGGAACAAAAAATTGCCCGGCTGGGCACGGACGTATTCCAGATCAGCAAGACGCCGTTTGTACTGACCGATTTTAACGCGGTGATCAAAGCGCTGAAGTTCAAGAACATAGACTTGGACGACATGCGCGCGGTCACGGAGGGTTGCACGGCCTGCGAGGAGGTAGGGGCCGCCGTTAGCGGAACGGCCCGCGTGCAGTTCCGCGACAAGGACTTGACCGACGTCTCTTTTATTGGTCACACGCCCGAAATGGCCGAGTTGGACAGCAGGACGGTGGAAAAGGGCCGCTATTTCACTGAAGCCGAGGATAGCCGTTCGTCCTACGTGTGCCTGGTTGGGGATGACATCGTGCAACAGTTGCTGGTGGGCGTAAAT
>DATFZA010000165.1:0-11810 GCA_035314765.1 Bryobacteraceae bacterium | reverse complement strand
TCGGCGCCGGTTTGGCGCGCATAGTTTGCCAGCGTGTGGATGAAGCAATCGTCGTTATCCACCAGGAGCATCTTCAAACCCGCGCCCGGACGAGCGCTTTCCCCAGCGCCTGGCTGCGACGATGCTTGGTCACGCAGGGCGCGGAAGAAGCCCGTGGCCTTGAGCCTGGTCTCTTCCCATTCGAGTTCGGGAACGGAATCGTAAAGCAGGGTCGCGCCCACGGGATAATGGGCGACGCCTTGTTTCAGATGCACCGTGCGGATCAGGATTCCCGTATTGATATCGCCATTGAGCGCGATCATGCCGACCGCGCCGGCATACCAGCCGCGGGCGTCCTTCTCCAGATTCTCAATCGCTATCGCCGCCGCTTTCTTAGGCGCTCCAATTACCGTTACGGCCCACATGTGGGAGAGAAATGCGTCGAGCGAATCGAAGCCCGGTTGCAGCGTGCCTTCCACGTGGTCAACGGTATGGAAGACGCCAGCGTAAGATTCAATCAGGCGCCGCCCAATCACTTTCACCGAGCCCGGCACGCAGACGCGCGACTTGTCGTTGCGGTCCACGTCGGTGCACATAGTCAGCTCCGATTCCTCTTTGGCGGAATCGAGTAGTTCGCGGATATTGTCGGCATCGCGCAAAGGATCGCCGGTGCGCCGGGCGGTTCCCGCAATCGGGCAAGTCTCCACGCGATTGCCCTCTACGCGGACGAACATTTCCGGAGACGCGCCAATAAGCTGCTCGTCGCCCAACTGCAGAAAGAATTCATATGGGCTCGGGCTGGCATGCTGGATGCGCTCAAACAACGCCGACGGGCTTTCCGAAAATGGCGCCTGGTAGGTTTGCCGCAGCACCACCTCGTAATAGTCGCCTTGCCTCATGCCTTCGCGAACGGCTTCCACTTTCGCCATGTACTCTTCGGGTGTGTGATTACTTGTGATTTCGGCGGCCGATTGGCGGAGGGCTTGCGGAATTTCCGGATTCGTGCGCTCCAGTCCGGCAGTGGATAGATCGCCGCGCGCAAAATCGTATTGAAACCGCTCAATCACTTCCTTCTTGCGATCCATGAAACTGATGTCGTCGCACAGAAAAAGGTGCAGGTCCTTGTGGCCGGCGCGCGGCAATTTCCACTCAATCGGATCGAATTGAAAGAGCAGATCGTAGCCGAAAGCGCCCACCAGCGCCAGCCGCGAGTCGCCGCTCACCCGAAAGTCGTCGATCAAAGCCCGCAGAATGGAGAACGCCGACGGCTGTTTGCTGCGTTCTTCTTCCGGAAACAGTTTGGGAAGGGGTTTCAAGCGGCCGAAGAGGCCACAGTCGTCGGCACGAAAATCGTCCCAATGAGGATGCTTAGCCAGCAGCGGTTCGAGGATTTTATTGATCACAACGCCCCGCTCGTTGAGCGCCCGGAATTCGAGCAGGCGTCCCGCGCCTTTGATTTCCAAGGGCGGACACAGAGCGGCAATGTCCCAGCGCGAATAGCGCTCGGGGTATTCGTAACCGGAGGAAAGATAGATGCCGCGGTGCCGGTCCAGGTCGCGCAAGAGATGGCGCAAGCCGGGGTCATAGGGCAGCTTTGACGCGGTGCGGTGAACTTCAATGCCGCTGGCGGTGGTGTAGGAGAACTTCAAGAATTTCAGGATAGCAATTTCAAGAAAGCATTCAAGATAACAGGGGAGTGATTTGCAGTTCCGCGGCAATGCGGTCCAGCGCTAAGACGCGTCCGGCGGCGCCCAAACGGATGGCCTCGCGCGGCATGCCGAACACAATGCAACTAGCCTCGTCCTGTGCGATGGTTTTTGCGCCCGCTTCTTTCATGACCAGCAGCCCGGCTGCTCCATCCGCGCCCATGCCCGTAAGAATGACACCGGTTGCGGCTTTGCCCGCGGCTTTGGCGACGGATTGAAAAAGCACGTCGGCCGAGGGGCGCTGGTGGTGGACCAGCGGACCTTGATTGAGGGACACGGAATAGCGTCCTCCGGCCCGCTGCAATGTCAGATGAAAATTTCCAGGAGCGATCAACGCCAATCCATTTTGCAGCAATTCGCCCTCGCGGGCTTCGCGCACGGTGATCTGGCAAATCTTGTTCAGCCGGTTGGCTAGCGCGGCGGAGAAGACTGGCGGGATGTGCTGGGCTACCAGAACAGGATGACAGTTTTCGGGGAGATTGGTCAGGATGGCTTCGATCGCCTGCACGCCTCCGGTGGAGGAGCCGATGGCGATCACGCGCTGGACATCCGCGCCATGGGCTGCGCCGGAGACAGCGCGGACGGGCGCCGGCGCCAGTTTCGCCGCGGGTCCGGCGGACCGGGAGACCGGCGGAGTCCGTCGCAAACGCGCCAGCGCCGCGGCGCGAATCTTCTGTCCCAGCGTTCGCCCCAAGTCCCCCACCGACGTCGAGGACGGCTTGGCAATGACGTCCACGGCGCCCGATTGCAAAGCCTCGACGGCGGCGCGGCTTGAAGACTGGCCCAGAGAACTGATGATGATCACGGGCATGGGATGGAACCGCATCAGCTTTTTGAGAAAGGTCAGGCCATCCATGCCGGGCATTTCCAAGTCCAGCGTGAGCACGTCCGGCTTCAGGCTGATGATTTTCTCCTGCGCCACGAAAGGATCGCAGGCGGTGCCTACCAATTCCAACCCCGGCTGGGCTTGAATGATATCGGAAAGCGCGCGCCTGACCAGCGCGGAATCGTCCACCACCAATACGCGGGTTTTGCGTTCTTCGGCCACCTTAGCACCCGTCATGAAACAAACTTGCCGCGACTTTGGGACCGCTCCCTGACGGTCGCGGCTCGGTCACGCACAGATCGCCGCGCCGGTGCCGGCCACCGCGTTTCCGAGCCGCGACCGTCAGGGAGCGGTTGTATACGTTGCTTCATGACAGCCCTCTAACCTTTCCCAAACATACTCAGGCCGACGCACAGCGGGCCCTTCGGCGTCTCCAGCCGCTCACACCACCGCAGGTGGCGCGGGCACACGCTGGTGGGTTGCGGCGTCGACAGTTGTATCGAAGCGTTGGGATCGAGACGGTTGAGGACCGCGCCGCAGAGAACGTTCGCCAGTTCGCAGGCGAGCTGTGCTTCCCACTCAGCCGTGATTTCATCGCTCGGAAGACCGAAACAGTCGGCTGCCAGCGAGCGCGCCACCGCCGGCGCCAACATCGCAAAGAATGTGCCGGCGTATGCGCCGTGGAATTCGAGCGAAGCGCCCCGCAGCGGCTCATCCTGGCAAGCACATTTATCTCCGATTACTTCCGTTGGGATGCATACGGATTCCGAAAGCTGAGAAGCCGCTTGGCGCACTAGATCACGTGGGCCAATTTGATCAAGCTGTTGGTCAACACGTTGGTCAACGCCAGCGCCTTGGTCCACACTATTGTCCCGCCTGATACTCATACGCTTCTCACCACCGGACGGTCTGTCTTAAGCACCGGGGAGTTGCCCGGGGCTTTTCCCTGCCGCAGCAACTGCCGGTCGGCTGCGCCTCCCTCTCTTACCCAGACCGCGCCCGTCGCAACGTCGATTCTTACGGTCCGCGATACGCCGCCGCCAACGGCCTCCAGCTCAGTGAGGACTCCGGCTTTCCACAGCGCTTTGCGCGCCGCCATGTGGTTGCGCTTGCCGATCTGGAACATTTCATGCCCGCTAATCACTTGCGCGCCGCCGATCACGGCCGCGCGCAAGCCGGAGGTTATGCCGCCCTGCTGGCGCATGCTGTCGAGCAGAGACACAATACCGGTGTCGGCGAACATAGACGGGTTGGCGCGCGCCTTGTCCTTGTCCATATCCGATTCCGGAAGCAGGAAATGCAGCAACCCGGAGACGCGCGTGCGCGGATCGTGGAGCGCCACTCCAATGCAGGAGCCAAGAGCATAGGTCATCAGCGCCGCCTCCTGATCGGAGCTGACCTTGCAGTCGGAAATTCCCACGACAAGCACTTTCATTTCCGCATCCTTCACTTGCGGTGACTGCCGCGCGCCGGAAGCCGGTATACCGCCGGCCGAACGTATTGGAGGTTGTGGTTGTAGCCCGTTAACGACTCCGAATGGCCGATAAACAGATAGCCGCCCGGCTCGAGACATTTCACCAGCCGGCTGACGATGTCTTGTTGCGTCGGCCGGTCGAAGTAAATCATGACGTTGCGGCAGAAAATGGTTTGGAACATCCCCGGATTGAAATGTTCGATGAGATTCAGGCGCGAGAATTTCACCATCCGCCGGACTTCGGCCCGGACGGTTACTTTGCCGTCTTTGGCTTGGCCATGTTTGACTTGGCCGTCTTTGGCCTGGCCGTCCCGGCGCGTTAGGTAGCTTTGCCACCAGTGCGGCGGCACGGCGGCGCAGCGCTCCACGTCGTACGTCCCTTCTTCAGCCTTGGCCAAAACCCGGGTTGAGATGTCCGTTGCCAGCAGGCTGATGTGGTTGGTCCAACGGCATCCCGCCGCTTTTCCGGCATCGAGCAGCGTCATCACCAGACCATACGGCTCCTCTCCCGTCGAAGCCGCGCAACACCACAAACGCAGTTGCGGGGCATTTTTCCACTCGCTGGTGGCGGCCTTGGCGAGAAAGTCGAAATGGGCCGGCTCACGCAAAAAAAACGTGTGATTGGTGGTCAGCGCGTCAATTAACTGGATCAACGCTTCGCCCGTACGGTCCGACAGCAGATGGCTATGATATTGCCGGACGGTGGTGAAGCCATGGCCGCGCAGCAGCCGGCTCAAACGCGCAATGACCAGCCCCTCTTTGCCCGGCAGCAGGTTCAGCCCGAACTTGTCGTATGCCAGCTTCCGGATGTTCTGGAATTCGGCCGGGCTGATGGACAATTGACCGGTCTCGGGACCGGTCTTTGGAAGCGATACTGGCGTCTTGGTCATGTGGCATTCTCAAACAGAGTTTCCGGATCGAGAATCAAACCCACCCGGCCATCGCCGAGAATCGCTCCTCCCGTCACGCCGCGAATTCCCTGCAGCGTCTCTCCCAGGCTCTTGATTACCACTTCCTGCTTGCCGATCAACTCGTCCACCGCCAGACAGAAACAGCGCCCCCGGCTCTCGGCCACAATCAAGACGCTCGCGCACAGATCTTCCGTCTTCGGCTGTACGCCAAAGCGGCGGTAGAGGCGCACTATCGGCAAAAGCGAGCCGCGGACCAGCGCCATCTCGTCCCGCTCGTGCACGGTCGAGAGCATTTCTTCGGTCGGCCTCACCAACTCGCGCACCGCAAACACCGGCACCACAAACCGTTCGTTGCCCACTCCAGCTACCAGTCCGTCGATTATGGCCATAGTGAGCGGCAGCTTGATATCGAACGTCGTGCCCGCGCCGCGCGCCGAGCGAATGTCGATCTTGCCGCGCATCTTTTCCACCTGCCGGCGCACCACATCCATGCCCACGCCGCGCCCCGAGACGGCCGTCACCTGTTGCGCGGTCGAGAAGCCGGGATGGAAGATCAGTGAGAACAGCTCGCTGTCGCCGGGCTCGGCGTTTTCCGCCACTAAGCCACGTTCTCGCGCTTTATTCAGGATGGCCGCGCGGTCCAGCCCTTGGCCGTCGTCCGTGATTTCGATGGTAATGTGGCCCGCCTGGTGGCTGGCCCGCAAGATGACGCGGCCCTCCACCGGTTTTCCCGCTGCCTGCCTGGCCTCCGGCGGTTCAATTCCGTGATCCACCGAGTTGCGCACCATGTGCATCAACGCGTCCGACAGATTCTCGACGATGTTGCGGTCGAGCTCCGTCTCTTCGCCGCTGCACTCCAGCTCCACCTGCTTGCCGGTCTGCCGGGCCACGTCGCGCACCAGCCGGTTCATCTTGCGGAACAGCTGTCCAATGGGCACCATGCGCATGGACATCGCCGTGCGCTGCACATCGCCGGTGATGCGGCCGAGTTGCGCCACCTTGCGCGTCAAGCGCGATTGCCCCTCCCGCGCCAGCTCCGGATCGAACCGCACCAGGGATTCGGCTATCACCAGTTCGCCCACCAGATCCACCAATTGATCGAGTTTCATGGTGTCCACTTTGATCGACTGGGCGGCGCCCGCTTCCCCGGATTCAGCCTCCGGGCCGGATTCGCCTTCGAGGGAATTCCCTAGCCGGATCAACTGCGCCGCCACCGGATCGGCGCCGGCCGAACTTGCTTGCCGTGCACGGTGGGGCGCCGCTACCCGCTGGGGATCGCTCATGGCCCGGATCACTTTCAGCAGTTGGTCGTGCCCCGGAGTCGTCCCCGGAGACGTCCCCGGAGGCAGGCCGGTGCGCAAGAAAGCGTTTAGTTCATCGATCCGCCGCGCCAGATAGTCTGAGCCGGCCAGAATGACGTCGACATGCTCGGAGCTGATGACCAGTTCGCCTTCCCGGGCCAGATCGAGCAAAGTCTCAATTTCATGCGCTACCTCCGCCACGGCCGAAAGATTGAGAAATCCCGCCAACCCTTTGATCGTGTGAAACCCGCGAAAAATCGCATTCAGCGCCTCGGCGTTGCCCGGGTCCTGATCTAGCGAAAGCAGGCGCATCTCGATATTGCCGAGATGCTCGCGCGCCTCCACCACAAAATCGCCCAGCAGCTCTGGATCGTTGCCAATATCGTCGAGTTCCGCCGCGGAGAAATCGTTCGCTTCCGCTTCCATATCTATGCTGGTCTCTCTTAAGCCGCCCTAAGTCGCGGCGCCTGGAACAAAATCGCCCGGCGGCCTTTACCCGGCTACGTGCTCGATGCCCGCCAGCTCCGTAGCCGTCAGCACGGTGCCGATCTCGAGCAGGATCTTGACTTTCCCCTTTACCTTCGCCATGCCCAATAAATACGGCGCCGCCGTCGAACTGCCGAAGTCGGGGGTGTCTTCAATATCGGCCGCCACCAGCGTCAGCACTTCCGAAACCGCATCGACGATAACGCCCATCCACACCGGCGCCATGCCTTGCTGAATCTCGACCACAATGATGCAGGTTTGATGCGTGCGTTCGGTTTCCTTGAGTCCGAACCGCAGACGCAGATCCATCACCGGAATCACCTTGCCGCGCAGATTGATGACGCCTTTCAGATAAACCGGCGTTTGCGGAACCGCCGTGATCTCCGGGATGCCCATGATCTCGCGCACGCGCAGGACTTGAATCGCATACTCCTCCTGGCCCAAGCGAAAGCTCAGATATTTTCCGGCGCGGCTTTCCGTTTTCGGCGCGGCGGCGGTCGAGGCGGACGCCAGCGGCGGCTCCGGAATAGTTGGTTCAGTGGTCACGTGAAATCCTCGAATTTGAATTTGCCGGACTAAAAGCTCACCACTTGCGGAAGGTTGAATCCCGGCCGTCCCGGCCTGGCGTTTTCGTCACTGTTCGGCCCCAGGCACAACTGGACGAATAAGTGGTCCTCTCCACTCGAAAAAGGAATTACGATCCACTCCTGATTGCGCACGCCCCGGGTCTGAAAATTCAATCCGAAGATCACCGTTGGCGTGCTCAAACCGAGACTCACGCCCAGTTTTTCCTCGAGCGTCGTTTTTACGTTGCCGATCACCATGTTGGTGATCTCGGCGATCGAATCGAGCACCTCTTCATCCATTTTTTCGTGCTCCGACATCAGCAGCGCCCCCGATATCCGGCAGGCAAACTGACTGGAGCAGGAGAGACTCCCCGTGCCGGCAAAAGCTCCGGCGAGACCGATCAGCGAGACCACGCCCGATGCCGGAACCATGACGTTGGCTTTTTCGACAAAAGCGTCCTTCATTTCCAGCTCCAGGCCCAGCATGGTGGAAAACACCTCCCCGGTGGCCCGCTTCACCGCTTCCACCAGATCCGCGGTCGAAACTGCCGGCTGTTGATTTTCGCTCATGAATTTGGTCTTTCACCTTTCCGGGACGCCCACGGCTGCGGGCAGCCGGTCTTTCCTAAACTGCTCGTCTTGACCGTTCGCTTGGCGCGTGTCACGCCTCCAGAATGGCGGTCAGTTTCTCCTTGATTTGATCTGCTGTGAACGGCTTGCGAACGTACCCCGCCGCTCCCAACCCGACCGCCTCCAGCACCTTATTCTGGCTGCCTTCGGTCGACACCATCACCACCGGCAGATCCTTCCACTCCGGGCTCGCCTTCAGCTTGCGCAACAACTCCAGGCCATCCATGTTGGGCATGTTGATGTCGGACAGAATCAACCCCACCTTTTCGTCTTTCAACGCCGCCAGCGCCTCCACCCCGTCGCCCGCCTCCATTACTTTCCCGATCGGAATGTCGGTCTGCCGCAACACCCGCTGCAGTATCTTACGAATGGCCGCCGAGTCGTCCACGATCAAAACGTCCAACATCCACGCCCTCCAAACCCCTTATCGGAAACAGGCTGAAGACTTTAGCGGAAAAGAGTAGAGTGGGGTTATATGCACCGGCGCAACTTTCTCCACACCAGCCTCCGCTACAGCAGCGCAGCGGCCCTCTGCGCCGCTCCCATCTCGGCCCAAAGTTCTGCCCAAGGTTCAGCCCAAAGCCCGCCTCCCAACTCGGCGCCCAACCATCGCTCCTCCGTTATGCTCTGGACCCTCAAAGGTCCCTTCGAGCAGAAACTCGAAATCGCCGCCCATGCCGGACTCCAATCCGTAGAACTGGTCGACGAACACCTGGCCTGGTCCGACTCTCAGATCGAGGAAAAGAAGCGCTTCGCCCGCTCCTTGCATCTCGGCATGGACACCCTCATCGCCCAGCCCTCCTGGAAGACTCGTCCGGTATCGATGGTGCGCCCCGAGCACAGCGCCAACTTCCTGGCCGACCTCGACCGGGCCCTGGTGTTCGCCCAAAAACTCGAAATCCCGCAGGTCATTCTCATGTCCGGCGACGAAGTTCCCGGCCGCACGCATGAGGAGCAGTATCAATCGCTGCTGGACAACTCCCGACGCGCTGCTGACCTAGCCGCCAAAGCCAACCTTCAGCTCATCATCGAACCCCTCAATTCCAAGGTCGATCACCACGATTTCTTCCTCACCACCTGCGTCGAGGGACTGAAACTGGTCAAGCAAGTGGACAATCCGCACTTCCGCTTGCTGTTCGACATCTATCATGAGCAGGTGCAGACTGGTAACGTCATCCGCACCTTGAAAGCCGCCGCTCCCTACGTGGCCGTATTTCACATCGCCGACAATCCCGGACGCAACGACCCCGGCTCCGGCGAAATGAACTATGCCAACATCTATCAGGCCATCGCCGGCACCGGATATAAAGGCTACGTCACGATGGAGTATCTGCCGATTGGCGACCAGTTACAGAGTCTGACCAGATCGGTCAGCTCCATGCGAGCGGCGCTGAATCCGGCCTGAGGTTATTTGCCTCTTGCGAGAACTCCGCGGTGCAGCCGCTGCCCGTTGCGCCGCGCGGGTGGCGTAGTTGGGGTTCGGCTAGAACAAAACGATTAGCTCCTGAACTATGTGGCGGGCCAAATCAGGTGGCCAATGGTGGGCCAGAGCGCGTGGCCAGATGCAGACGAATGCACCACTACCCTGCCCTGGTGGGAGAGGACAACGACATTGCGTGAACATCGGCGTCCAACGATCTGTAGGATCTCTCCGACAAATTGGAACGCATGATTTGGAGCAACGTATGGCCCCACAGTCAATCGGTCGCGGTCTGCCTACGAATGAATTCGACGTTGGTGGGTTGATAACAGTTGATACCCCTGCAGGATTCTATCCTGCCCCACAAGGCTCGGTTTCAGTCCCTCGAAAACATGGAAACACGCGGGCTGTCCCCCCGTAAGAATGCCATAGCGGTTTTCAAGAACTCGGGCCACTTTTCGCCGAAAACTGGTCCGGGACCGCTGTTGGGGACGATCCACAAGCTCGCCCGCGGCATAGCTCGGGCCATTTCAACCGAGAGTTCGACCGGGTACAAAGGATCGCGGTCGCCCTGCACGATGAGCGTACGCGCCTCAATGGTGGCTAGGTGTGGCGGCGTGAAGCTCATGTCGTCGTAGCTGTCGGCGAAGGCCCTGGTGCTATCGAGGATGGCCCGGATCTGCGCGTCGCCGCCCGGATGACTGCGCCGCAGGATTTCCCATTGCTCCGGGGGCAGATTTCCGGCATATTCGCGCATAATGGGCCTTGCTTGCTCGGGAAAGTAAGGCGTGGCGCTGACCAGCACCATAGCCTGAATGCGCCGCGGTTGTTGTGTGGCCAGATGTAGCAGGACGTTGCCGCCGCCACTCGCGCCGAGTCCCTTGCATTCGCCGATGCCCAGGTGATCGAGCAGCGCGAACACATCGGCGGCGGCGTCTTGATGGCGAAACGGCTGGGCCAGAATGCCCGAACGGCCGTGACCGCGCAGGTCGGGGACGATCAATTGGAAATGCTCGCGCCAGGCGGTAATCACCGAAGCCCAATCCTGGCTGGAGCCAGAGAATCCATGCAACAGCAGCAGCGGCTCGCCGGCGCCGTGCACTTCGAAATAGAGTTGAACGCCGTTCAGGGTCTCGATCCGTCCCGGCGGCGTTGCTGGTGTCATTTTGTCCTCACGATCAAAATGCAAAAAGCCCGCGCTTGCGCGCGGGCTTTATTGAGTACTTTTAAAGTAGGGTAACATGCGAGCCCGATTCCCAGGCGATACTCTAGATCGTGGCGCCGGCATGAAAGATTGGTTGGACCGGATTTTTGGCGGACCGGCCACGTCTGACGCCCATCGGCTAGTCGAACTGGACGAATTCTGTGGGCCAGACGCAACCACGCTGGAACGATTGGCCGAAGTGTTTGAAAACGCCGCGACTCTCTTGAAGCCATACGCGGACGGATCGGTCAGCCAGGCGTTTTGGGATCTTAACAGCAACGTATTCTTCGCTCTGAGTGACGAGTCGATCGAATGGGTTATTCGTCTCCGCGTCATCCAGTCTTTCGAGCCTTTGTTCCGCGGCCTTTTCGCGGTTCGTTGCCAGTCTACGCTGGGGCATCTCGATAAAGAAGGTGATAGCCCTCTGAATACCGCCTGCTACATGTGGTTTGACATGGGTTGCTGGTATTCCAGTCCCGTTCCGCTCGCGCGGAATCGGCTGGATTTTGCTTTCCTGGACTCTATGCGATCCATCTTAGCCATCGATCACGATGCTTGTCGGGAAAGCGCTCTCCATGGTTTAGGCCACTGGCATCAAGACCATGCCGAGTCAGTCGAAAACATCATCGACGAGTTTCTTCGGCGCGAGCCTCACCTTCAAAATGAACTACGAGAGTATGCACAGTCGGCGCGGATCGGGTACGTGCTCTGACCTACGTCGACGCGGGAACCGGCTGGCGCGAGGCGAAGCGCTCTTCGAGCATCGACAGGACCCAGGTCCAGCCTTCCTGGTGTTGATGTCCCATCTCGTCGTCCGGAACGCCCGAGTGGCGCAGAGTGACCTCGGTCTGTTCTCCACGCGGCACGAAAGTGACGGCCACCACGGATTCGACGCCCTTGGTCGCTTCCGACACCCAGGTGTACTCGACTTTGTGAGGGCGTTCGATGTGGACGAAGCGCCCTTAGTGTGGCCAGGTTCGTCGTTCGTGTTTCACTGCAAAATAGAAAAGACCGTCCACGACCGGATTGAGGATCACGCGCGCGGCGCCGAACCACGGCCCCCCAGGGCTCTTGGGGTCGATCCAGACGTCGAACACGCTTTCCGCCGGCGCGGGAATCGTGCGCGTGACGGTTATGTCGATGAGCTTCATTTTGATTTCTCCTTTTTCTGCTGTCTTGCGGCGAAGAATCCCTCAAGACGATCGAGGCGTGCGTTCCAGAACCGCTCGCATCCCTGACGCTCAAGATGACGAATCGGATCGATCCGCTTTATGCGGCCGGCAAAATAACGTCTCGCGAATGACTTC
>DATFZA010000164.1:0-20944 GCA_035314765.1 Bryobacteraceae bacterium | reverse complement strand
AAACGCCAACGCCTTTAGAAATCTATGGGACTTATTGAAGCGCCACAAGAATTATTCGGTAACCTTGCCGCTGGGCGTGGAAGGCAAGCAGTTGTTCCATATCACCGTATCCATCTGGTCCGTGTTGCTGCGCGACGCTCTCGAGCCCGCCTACGCCATCCTGGCGCTCGCGTTCGCGGTTTCGCTGCTGGTGGCGGTGATTCTGGCGGCGATTCTGCCCCATCTGATCGTCGCTCCGATCCTGCGAGTGAGTGAAAGCATCGACCAGATCGCCAGCGGCCATTTTCAACCGCCAAAGCCCGCTCCGCCGCGGGAAACACGGGAATTCGCCGCCGTGCAATCGAAACTCAATCTGCTGGGGCAGCAGTTTCGCGGAGCGCAGCAGGACGCCTCGCAACTGCGATCCAACATCGAGCATTTGTTGCAGCGGCTGGACGAAGCCGTGCTGCTGTTCGACGGAGAAGGCAAGCTGATCGCCGCCGGCGAGCATGCGGAGCGTCTGCTGGACAAAAGCCGCGGCCAGTTGCTGGGCAAACATATCGACGATGTGTTTCCGTTGGAGTCCGCGATGGGAGCCCATATCCATGACGCCATTCACACCGGGAGCCGCGTAAGCAACCAGGTGGTCACGATGAACCGCCCCGATGGAAACCAGAGTCGTCTGCTGCTGAATCTCGAGTCTTTGACCGAATCAAACCGCAAACCGATTGGCACGCTGGTGACGCTGCGCGATGCCGAGACGCGCAAGCAGCTTCGGTCGCAGTTGGATGTCTCGTCGCGTCTGGCCGCCATCAGCCGGCTGACCAGCGGAGTGGCCCACGAAATCAAGAATCCCCTCAACGCCATGGCGCTGCATCTGGAAGTGCTGAAATCGAAGCTGGACGGCTCGGAGCCGGAGATCGAAGTAATTTCCCGCGAAATCAAGCGGCTGGACAACGTAGTGAAGACTTTCCTGAGCTTCAACAAGCCGATCGAACTGCAGACCGCGCCCGTGGATTTATCGGTCATCGCCCAGGAAGTGGAGACGCTGGTTGCTCCGCACGCTCGCGAAAGCAAAGTGGATGTGATCACCGATTTCCATCCGGATAGTTGGGTGACCGGAGATTTCGATCTGTTGAAGCAGGCGTTGCTCAACGTGGTGATCAATGGAATTGAAGCCATGCCGGAGGGCGGCCGCCTGGAGATACGCACGGGGACGGACGGCGAAGATCGCGAAATCACGATTACCGATTCCGGTCCTGGTATTGGCGCGGAGGACCAGGACAAAATCTTCAATCTTTACTTCACCACCAAAGATGGCGGCTCCGGCATCGGATTGGCCATGGCGTTTCGGGTAGTGCAACTACACGGTGGTACAATCAGCTTCGCAACTGAACCCGGAAAAGGTACGACATTCCGACTCCAGTTTCCCGAACTGGCTTTCCCGAATGGTCAAGTACTTTCACATGCACAAGGCCATCGCTGAACTGCTGCTAGGGTCTGTATTGCTTCTCGCCGGCTGCCACAAGCAACCGCAGCGAGTCCTGGTGGTCCCGCCTCCTGCTCCGGCTGCCCGGCCTGCTCCTCCAGCGGACCTGCCGCCGCCGCCACAGGTGGAGACTCCGGCGCAACCCGCCGCCACTTTGCCGCCTGCCACAGCGGAAGTGCCGCCAGCCCCGCCCGCCCCCGCGGCGCCCAAAGCGAAACGGCCGAGCCGGTCAAAACGAGACAATTCGCCGGCGCCGGCGGTCGTCGAGGCTCCGGCGCCCGCGGTTGCTCCGGCGCCTGACCCTCCTCAACTGGGCGAAGTGCTTTCCCAGCAAGACATGCGCCGGATGAATGCCGATTTAGACCGGGCCATGCGGAACGCACAGGCAGTGTTGCGGTCGCTAACCGGGAAGGTCCTCACGGCCCAACAACAGGCTGCGGCCGAGCAAGCGGCCAGCTTCCTGCGGCAAGCCGTCGAGGTGCGGTCGCAAGATCTGGCTTCAGCGCGCAGTTTGGCGCAACGAGCCGAAGTGATTGCCCGCGATTTGGCAAGTAGTGTGAGATAGTGAGTTTTGATGACCGCCGCGAAGGATCAGGGCCATCGCAAAATGTCCGTCCCGGAGCAGCGGTAGAAAACGCGACGCCGGACACCGAGACGGTCTACGACCCGCGACCAAGCTTACGGTATTTTGACAACTTTGCGAAACATAGCTGACTCAACAATACCATACCTGGATCTCGCCCGTCCAGCTAGGCCGGCGGCCAAGTCTCTGGCAACTCCCACACAATCGAAATTTCGTGATCGAGGGGCGGGTGAGGCATTCGTAACGTCCAACGGTTCAGATCGGGGTCGTGTTCAAACGTAAATTGAGACGGATCCAGCATCACCTCGGCGCCCAAGTGTACCACTCGCACCTTGGCTCTCGCTGGAAATCGCTTCGGAATCGTTGGAAAGTTTACCTCCATCCGAAGTACGTTAACCGGGTCTGTGATAATCACCGACGTTTCTTCTTCCGGTGGCCCGGACGCATACATTGACTGGTAAGCGCTCTTGGACATGGCGGTCCCGTCGACGATCGAATACGAATACGCAATCTTAATGGGTTGGCTCTGATGGGAGAGCGCCTCCTTGAGTTTCCAAATCCCTTTGCACAGGTGATCTTGTATGGGCTCAAGTTCCAGTTCGGCGTCCGACGTGTCTGGGGTCAGATCGCGAATCTTAGCGGTTGTCGCGCTAGCCATGATTTGGAATGGCAAGGACTTGATCCGCTTAGCCGGCTCCATGACCCGGAAGTTCGACTTCACCATCCGCTCGGTCAATTTGCCAGTCCCGTCGAGCGTCGAAGCCGAGCTTAAGCTCTCGACAATATAGCCGAGATGTGGCACCCGATAAAGAGGGAAATTCTTCGCATTCGAAGCACGGAAACGACCGGTCCCATCCGCCGTGGCTAACGAAACGCTTAGCAGTCCCGCCGACGGATCGATCTCAATCCGATTGAAATTGTTTCCGAAGCCCTGTTGATCCTGCGCGAACACGCAAGTCGCGGTTCCGGCGCCGATCACGCTGAGGACGCTAGAGTCCGACCGGTAGCGCAGTTGCTGATGAGGAACGTGTTTGTGCCCGTGGAGGACCACTTGAAACTTCAACTCGTCGAGTAATTCCAGCAGTTGCCCAGCGTCGAGCAATTGCATAAATCTCTCGCTCTGCGCCGACGTCCCTATAACTGGCACGCAATGGTGGTGCAACACGGCGATCTTGACATAGGTATGATAGCGATCACCCAGTTGCCTTTGCAGTTTCCCCACTTCGAATTTCAGCCACCGCAACTGCGCCTCGCCGACTTCGCCTTCCGCCCCTGGGGGCGCATTTCGCAAAGTGCTGTCAAGGCACGCAAAAATCAACCGCAGGTCGGGATCATGGCGGACGAAATGGAATGTTCTTTGTTCCAGGTCGCTGTCGCCATAAAGCTCGGAAAGAAAATTGCTAAAGTTCTTTAGGCGCTTTGCGTCCTCAGGGTGTTTCTTTGGAAAAAAACTTACGTCGTGGTTTCCAGCCACAACCAAGAGTCTACTCCTGAAATCAAATCCAGCCTCGGACAAAAGTGTACGCAGGTATTGAGCCGCCTCCGCAAACGTCGCCCGGCTAGACTTGTTGACGATATCGCCCGAAAGCACAATGTAACTCGGATTAGCGTCTCGGATCGAGGCTACCAGACCCGCCGTAATGTTCTTATCGACCTTTTTCCACCAGGGCCGCAAACTCCACGCCGCCCGCGGAATCCAATCCTCGCCAAGATGGACGTCTGAGAGATGCAGGATAGTGATGGACATCCGTGGGCATTATATCCGTTTCGGTCAAGCTCGCCCCTTGGCCGGCGCTAAGAAGCCACTTTTCCAGCGCGCTGTAACACCGATATTTGAAGGCGGGATCGAGGCCAGGCCGGCAGGCCACTCAAATCTCCAACACCACACCCGTTTTCCCGACGTTCCAGCCCTGCGTCCGCCCGATGCGATCCGCTTCGCCGGCGGCCTCATGCACGTGGCCGCAATAAAAATACACAGGCTGCCGCCGGTCAATGAACTCGCGCACCGCGGTACTGCCGAAGTGCCTGCCCGGCCCGGCGCAATCGAGCCGGGTTCCTTTGGGCGGGCAATGGCAAATGAGGACCAGAGGATCGGCCACCGAATCAAACGGACTGAGCCGCCGCGCGATTTCCTCCTCCGTGTATTCGCCGGGTGTTTGGAACGGCGTGATATTGGAATATCCCAGCGCCGCGAGCCAATATTTGCCGAGTTGGATGCTTTTTGCGTGGAGATTCTCGAAACCGAAGCTTTCGCAGAAATCGGCCACGTCCTTTTCGGACTCGTGATTACCCGGAATCACAAACATGCGCTCGCGGCGGCGCGCCAGAACCGGCCCCAGCTTGTCCAACCCCCGTGCAAAATTTGAAAGATCGCCGGCGGCGAAATAGTAATCGGCTTCGGTGTCCATCAGGCGCTCGAGCGCCGCTTTGTCTCCATGGATGTCGGAGAAGATGAGCAGTTTCATCCTTTTCCGACGACGCCCGCCAGCGGGCTGCTGGCGCTGGCATACAGCTTTTTCGGCATGCGCCCGGCAAGAAACGCCAAGCGCCCCGCCTGGACCGCAAGCTTCATGGCCTCCGCCATCTTTTCCGCATCTTCCGCCTCGGCAATGGCGGTGTTCATGAGCACGCCGTCAAAACCCAACTCCATGGCGACGGCCGCGTCCGACGCCGTGCCGACTCCCGCATCCACAATCAGCGGGACTTCATGAATCATTTCGCGCAGGATGCGCAGGTTGGTCAGGTTTTGAATGCCCAGTCCGGAACCGATGGGCGCGCCCAGCGGCATTACCGCCGCCGCCCCCGCGTCGATCAGCTTGCGCGCGTTCACCAGATCGTCATTGGTATAAGGCAGAACCACAAAGCCTTCCCGCGCCAGAACGCGCGTAGCTTCAATCAAGCCTTCGTTATCGGGAAACAGCGTCTTCTGGTCGCCAATCACTTCCAGCTTGACCCAGTGTGAGAGCCCGACTTCGCGGCCCAGTCGCGCGATCCGGATCGCCTCGTCGGCGGTGTAGCAGGCGGCGGTGTTGGGAAGGATAAAGTGCTTGGACCGATCGATAAAATCCAGCAGAGATTCCTTGGATTTGTCCGTCAGGTTCACGCGCCGCACAGCGACGGTCACAACTTCGGCGCCGGATGCGGCATGGCAGCGCGCCATTTCGTGATGACTGCGGTACTTGCCCGTGCCCACGAAGAGCCGGGAATGAAATTGGCGATCCGCGATGTGCAATATGTCGGACATGAGCCCATTCTACCGCCAGGCGGCGAAGTTTCTGTACTGACGCCCGTAACTTTATGCAAATAAACTTGTTAAACAAACACGTGCAGTTTCTAGCCCACTCCGCCGATAGGTTCTAAGAAGGATCACCCGATTGCACGTCGGACAAGTTTTTCAGAACAATCCGCTTGAGGCGCTCGCCATCATATTGTGCCTGGCGACGATTCTGTATTGCACGTCCCTGGTCTACCGGCATCGCGACCAACTGGATCGCTCTTTGGTGAGTCTGCTAGGGTTTATCGCGGTTTATCAAATCCTGCGGGTCATAAAAGACGCGGGCTTCGCCTTCGACCAACTTCGCGGGTTCGATGTCACCATGAACGTCATCGTCTCCTGCATGTGCCTGGGAGCGGCGATGATCTTGCGAATTTCCTGCGCCGACCGCGATACCACCAAGGTTCAACTGCGCCTGGTGGAGGCCAATGAAAACACGGTCGGAGTAAAAATGCCCACCCCACAAGCCGCGCCGGAACTCTCGGCCGCCATGGTGGAGGCATCGCCGCTGGCCATGTTCACGGTGGATGCGCACGGCATGGTGAACTCGTGGAACGGGGCAGCGGAGCGGTTGTTGGGCTGTAAGCGAAAAGACGTGCTGGGATCGCTGCCTCCCGTGTCAGTGGCCAGCGCGGTCGCCAACGCGGTCACCAACGAAGGTGTAGGGGCAAGCACTTTGCAGTTCCGCAATCGAGACGGCCAGGAGATCGGCGCGGCCGCTTGGACGGTAGCGCTAAAAGCGAACTCGGGCGGCGCGCGCGGGCACTTAGTTGTGCTTGCTCCGTTGTCGGACTTGCGGGACGTCGGAGCGGGAACGCTGGCGAGCGTTGTTAAGTAACTCGGTCCAAATTTTCGTACTTCAGCGCCCTCAAGCACGCTTCGTTCGAAAGCTCTATGCTAGCCCTCCCCGCTACAGCCACTTGAGAAAAATCGCACCAGCAAAACGCTGCCGCCGCGAGCCGTTCTCATCCCCCATTGCGGCAAACGGCCATGGGCGATTCACGGCCCGGAAAAATATTTCAGAAAATTCGATTCACACCCTCTGGCGATTTTCCCGGAAAAACCGGAAGCGCAAGCATTCATATGACTTACGTGCGTCACGTTCATTCTCCAACTGGCTGCGGCTACCCTCGACGCACGGCCGCCGGCTCGGCGTAAAGAAGCACCGCAATCTTTCGTTTCGCAAGAAGCGGGCGATCCGGGCGGCTGCGTCCCTGACGCTTCGCAGCGGCGCCCGAATGAGGCACAATGATGTCGGCCAGCGCGGCCCGAAGATCTTTCGTTTCGCAAGAGCTTGGGGAAGAGTTTCATCCCAGTGACGACTCGTCGGCGACTGAGAGGAATTCTACATAGCCGGGCTGGCCTCGATCGCCGTCCGGACCGTCGCAACCGCTTCTACCACCTGTGGCCGTCCGTCGCAGCAATCTTTCGTTTCGCAAGCCCGCCCACCCTTCAACGCGTCCGCGAGTAATCCGGCCGGCTGCGATCCAGATACCCCGCCATTCCTTCATCCTGCGACAGAGTCTTGAGCGCTTCCAAAGCCACTTCAATGGCCAAGGGCTCGCCCTCCACGCCGAACTCATTCTTCTGGCGATTTGCGAACACCGCGTTCACCGCCCCAGACGGCAATCCACCGCCTTCCGTGGCACACCAGACAAAGAGACTGGCCGCTTCCATGGCATAGCAAGCCGCGCCCAGGCGCATCACTTCCTGGTGACGGCGAAGCATTGCTTCCGAAATGTCCGAGAACAACCCCGGCCGTCCTTGGCCTCCATAAAAGTCCGCGGTCGTGCACTCCACTCCTAAATGAGCGCGCCCGGCTGCGCGTAGCAATGCGGCGCGGTGTAGAGCCGAGACCACGCGCCAATCGGCGGCCGCCGGATATTCTCTCGGCGCCCACGTGTCCGACGCTCCATCGAAACGTATGGCTGCCGTCGGGATGATCACGTCGCCTACTCGGGAATCCGCCAGTAAGCTGCCACAGGAGCCGACCCGGATGAAAATCCGCGCTCCGCTTCTCACGGCCTCGGGTAAAACAATTCCCATCGATGGTCCGCCCATTCCCGACGTGGTCACCGACACCAGCACTTCCCGGTACCAGCCGGTGTACGACACCAGCCCGCGGTAATCGTTTGCAAACCGCTTAGCGCCGGAAAGATACTTCTCCGCCACCAATTCCGCTCTTCCAGGCGCGCCGACAATCAGGCACAGCGGCGAAAGATCCTCGGCCCCAGTATGAGTATGGTATTGGCGTTGGCCGCTGGCTCGTGGCTGATCCGCCGGGCCCTTTTCGTGATTTGCCGTTGGCTTCATACGCGTCCATTATCACCTGCGCAGCCAGTCGCAGCGATTTGCGAATTCTAGCATTCACAGCACTTGAAAATATTCCTAACTTCCATCAAATCTGAGTTTTCCGCCACTTTTCTTACGTCGCCACCGTCCGTTTTTTCGGCCTCGGCTGATACGATCAAACCGAAAGGATTCATCGCGATGCCCCGAGTTTCCCGTCTTACCCAGGAACAGTCCAGCGCGGAGTTTCAAGCGCTCAAACAGTGTCTGCTGGCCGATCATCAGCCTGCGACGCCGGCCGAAGCGCTTCTGGTTCACAAAATGACCCTGACCTACTGGCGGATCGAGCAAATGCGCCGCGGACAGGAGCGGGCCTTCGAGTCCCCCCAAATGGTCGAACTGCTGGAGCGCTCTATCGTCAGAGGCCAGCGCAGATACTTCAAATTGCTCGAAACACTCAAGAGCTTGCAGCGCGCACGCATCGCCCGATTCAAGCGTGGTTTCGTTTTGCAAAAAGCGGCGGAGGCGGCTTAACTTCGCACGTTTCAGCCAAGCGCGTCGCGGCCTCACGCGTTTTCAGTCTGCGCACTTCGCAACCCGAGCCAAGGCCATTTCGTTTTGCAAGAGGAAGCCAAGGCCGCTTAACATTGTGGTTTATGCGGATCTCCCACGCCTTGAAGAGCGGCGCCTGTCAGACGATTCAATCATGAAGAACGCGTTGTGGGCGAGCGGGGCAATTGCTACCGCGGCTTTGGCCTACGCGGTTCGCGGCCGGTCGGCGACGCTGCTGGCGGACTCCGTCTATCACGGGGTTCGCTCGCGTCCAGCGATTGCCTTGACTTTTGACGACGGCCCCAGTGAATCGACGCCCGCCTTACTCGAAGTCTTGGATCGGCTGAAGGTTCCGGCCACGTTCTTTCAGTGCGGCGCCAACGTACGCCGCTTGCCGGGCATCTCGCGCCAGGTGCTGGCCGCGGGTCACGAGATCGGCAATCATTCCGATACTCATCCGTATTTTTGCTTGCGATCGCCCGCCATGATGCGGCGGGAACTGGCTCGCGCGCAGGCGGCCATCGAAGAAGCCACGGGCGTCAGGCCGCGCTTGTTTCGCGCGCCGTACGGCGTGCGCTGGTTCGGATTGAGAGCGGTCCAGCGCCAACTCGACCTCCTGGGCGTGATGTGGACTTCGATTGGCGTAGACTGGAAATTGCCCTCCGATCGGATAGTAACCAGATTGTTGCGCGGCGCCGGTAACGGCGCTATTTTTTGTTTGCATGATGGAAGGCTGCTGCAGCCGCGGCCGGATATTCGCCCGACGCTCGATGCGGCCCGGTTGGTTGTGCCTGCACTCATCGACCGGGGATTTCATTTCGAGAAGATCAGCGACATACTATGTCCCACGAAGAACTGACGCAGCGCGTGATGAAAGTGATCGCCGATACGCAGCACATGCCGCTGGACAAGATCACGCCCGAGAGCACCTTCGCCGAACTTGGCATCGATTCGCTGGATGGGATCAACATCCTCTTCGCGGTCGAGAACGAGTTCAATGTAAATATCCCCGACGAGTCGGCCCAGACCATCAAGTCCGTCGAGGAGATGGTAGACGGCATCGCGAAACTTCTCGCGGGCGATGCCGGGGTCGCTCTCCAAGCCTGATGCCGCGCCGGGTGGCCATCACGGGTGTGGGGGTGATTTCCGCTATCGGCAACAATCGTCGGGAATTCTGGACATCCCTGGCCAACGGGACGCCGGGAATCCGGCCGATCGAGTCGATTCCAGCCGGTCAATTGCGCTTTCCTAACGCCGCCGAAGTCCGCAATTACGAACCCACGCGCCATTTCGAAGAGAAAGACCTTTCGCTGCTGGACCGCTTTGCGCAGTTTGGCGTGATTGCCGCACGCGAGGCGATTCAGGATGCCGCCGTCGAGTGGACCCAGGAACTCCGCGAGAACACCTGCATCATCACCGGATCGTGCGTGGGAGGTCAGACCACCGAAGACAAGGGCTTTGTCGATCTGTACCGCAACAACAGCCCGCGCGTGAATCCCTTCACCATTCCGCGGACCATGGCCAATGCCGCGGCCAGCCGCATCTCGCTCGAGTTCGGTTTGGTCGGGCCCAGCTATACCATCTCCACGGCCTGCTCATCCGCCAATCACGCCATCGGGCAAGCGTTTTGGATGGTCCGCAATGGCTCGGCCGATCTGGCCCTGACCGGAGGCAGCGAGGCCATTTTCAGTCTCGGATTCTTGAAAGCGTGGGAGGCCATGCGCGTGGTTTCTCCCGATACCTGCCGGCCGTTTTCCAAGGACCGTCATGGCCTGATTCTGGGCGAGGGCGGAGCGATCGTCGTGCTGGAACCATGGGAGGCGGCCATCGCTCGCGGCGTCCATATTTATGCCGAGTTGATTGGCTTCGGCATGTCTTCCGACGCGTTTCACATCACGCAACCGAGCGCCGACGGCGCTGCCCGCGCTATTAGCGCCGCACTCCTCGATGGCGGCCTCCAGCCGGATCAGATCGGATACATCAACGCGCACGGCACTGCTACGTTAGCCAACGATCCAACCGAAACGACCGCGATCCGCAAGGTTTTCTTGGGCCACGCGGATCGTCTCGCGGTCAGCTCCACCAAGTCGATGCATGGTCATGCGCTGGGCGCGGCCGGTGCTCTGGAAGCAGTGGCCTGCGCTTTATCGCTCGCTCGCGGCATCCTCCCGCCTACCGCCAACTTCACCGAACCGGACCCGGCCTGCGATCTGGATGTGATTCCGAACTGCGCGCGGCAGCAGCAAGTGGAATGGGCGCTCTCCAACAGCTTTGCGTTCGGTGGGCTCAATGCAGTTTTGGCCTTCCGCCGCTCTCCTTTTCAAGTATCCTGGTAGCTCCTGTATCCTGGTAGCGGAATGCGGCTCTTTACCGCGATAGAAATATCGGAGGATGTCCGGAACCATTTGGAGCGTCTGATGACGCACTTGCGGCCCTGTGCGCATGTCAAATGGAGCCCGGTTTACAACCTCCACATCACACTGCAATTCATCGGCGAGTGGCCGGCCGGTGATTTGGAGAAGCTGGAAACCGCTCTCGCCGCCGTTGCGCGGCGGCCGCCGCTGGAAATAACAGTTCGTGGAGTCGGTTGGTTCCCCAATCCCCATCATCCGCGCGTTTTCTGGGCGGGAATCCACGGCGTCCCGCAGTTGGAAACGCTGGCCCACGATATCGAGGCGGCGCTGCTCCCGCTGGGTATCGCCAGAGATGAGCGCGAATTTTCTCCTCATCTGACGCTGGCCCGCATCAAGCAACCCACGCCGTTGGACGCGCTGCGCCAGGCCGTGGCCGAACTCAAGTCAGTCGATTTCGGCGCATTCTCAGCGGATCGTTTTTATCTGTATCGCAGCCAGCCGGGATCGGCCGGCTCCATTTATACAAAACTGGCGGAGTTTTCTCTAACTACTTCATGATTCCTGCGTTCGCGGTGATCCTGGCCTACCTGATCGGCGGCATCCCGTTTGGTTATCTGCTCGTCCGCGCCACCACCGGCAAAGACGTGCGTGGGTTAGGCAGCGGCAACATCGGCGCCACCAATGTTCTGCGCACTACCGGCCGCGGTCCGGCCGTGGGCGTGCTGCTGCTCGACATGGCCAAAGGTTACCTGGCTGTTTGGCTCGCCTCCCGGCTCACCGGCGGGTCGATTATGTGGATGAGCCTCGCCGCTGCCGCGGTCATGCTGGGTCACTGCTATCCGGTCTTTCTCAAGTTTCAAGGTGGTAAGGCTGTGGCGTGCTTCATTGGCGCGTTTCTTCTTCTTGCCCCGTGGCCGCTGCTCGCCGTGCTGCTGCTGTTCGCGATCGTCGTCGCCGAGACACGCCACATCTCGCTGGGCTCGATCGTCGCCGCCGGTCTGTTCCCGCTAGCCGTGTGGCTGATCGAACACCCGCCGGCGCCGTTGCTCCTGGTGTCCATTTTCGCCGGAGTCCTGATCGTATATCGCCATAAAACAAACCTGCAAAGAATCCACGCAGGCAATGAAAATGTCTTTCGCTTCTAACCTGTTTAGATGTAGGCCGGGGCGCGCAAAAGGAAGAATGAAAACCGCCGAACTCGCGGCGCGGATGGGGACACAGCGGGCTCGATCCCGAACTCCCTCAATCGAATCTATCGCAGCTGTGTCCCCCGGAGCGATTGGCCTGAGGGTAAGTTTTCGAGAGTACGGCCGATTTTTGATCGGCCTCGGGCCGCCGGTTGAGAACCGGCCTCACCAATGAACGCGGCCATCATCGGAGCGGGCAGTTGGGGCAGCGCGCTGGCCATCGTGCTCGGCCCGCGTTTTGAAGCCATCCGGCTCTGGGCCCATGAGCAAGACCTGGCGGCGCAAATCCAGGCCAGCCGCGAGAACACTGTCTTTCTCCCCGGCTTCCGTTTGCCGGACAACGTGGAACCGACCGCTTCCCTGCCCCACGCCTTGGACAGCGCGCAGATCGTTATCGGCGTGATGCCGTCCCGGTTCGCGCGAGGGATCTATCGGCAAATGCAGGCCCACATTGGCTCCGGCGTATCGTTCGTCAGCGCAACCAAAGGAATCGAGCAAGGCACGCTACTGCGCATGTCGGAAGTGATGCGGCAAGAGCTGGAGACGGACCAAATCGCCGTCCTTTCCGGCCCCTCATTCGCCAGGGAAGTGGCGCAAGGCGAGCCCGTTGCGATCGTCATTTCCTCCCAGCAGCGCGCGCTCGCCGACAGCTTGCAGCAAACGCTCTCCGGGCCAACCTTGCGCCTCTATGCCAACTACGATCCCGTGGGCGTAGAGCTGGGCGCGGCGCTGAAGAACATCATGGCCATCGCCGCCGGCGTTTGCCACGGGCTGGGATTAGGGAGCAACGCGGTTGCGGCGCTGATTACGCGCGGCCTGGCGGAGATCACGCGGCTCGCCGTGGCCATGGGGGGAGAAGCGCGCACGCTGGCCGGACTCGCCGGCCTGGGCGATTTGGTGCTCACTTGCATGGGTGACCTGAGCCGCAACCGCGGCGTAGGAATCGAACTGGCCCGTGGCCGCCAATTAGCCGAAATCACCGGCTCCATGAAGATGATCGCCGAAGGCGTGGAAACCACCAGCGCAGCGGTGCAGTTGGCCCGCAAGTTTCAAGTCGACATGCCTATCACGGAGCAAATGTCACTGATTGTTGAAGGCCAGCGCACGCCGCGGGAAGCGATTCGCGACTTGATGGAGCGGTCGCTGAAACAGGAGTTCGCTGCTGCCCCGTGATGTGGCCCATAATGGGCGGTTCCGGCTGTGCTGGTCACATAGGTTTCGGCGTTTTGCGGGCTCTGATGGCAATTCATGCACAGCGTGCCGAGGCCCGCACTGGTCACCACCGTGCCGTCTTGCAGCGTCACTGAGGCCGCCGTGCGGACCAGATGGAGATTTGTGCTGGGAACGGTCTCGCCATGCGGCTCATGACAGGTCTGGCAGTTAATGGCGTTGTAGGTGGTATCCACAGCCACTGGTCCCGTGCCGACGAAGCCGGAAGGAATCTCGATCAGTTGCTTGTAGATCTCAAGTGCCAGGTGGCGGTCGGGTTCCGGCGGAAGAGCCCGGTATAGCCATTGCTCTACATAGTTACGCCGATCCGGAAGTGTTCTTCATGCTGGAGGCGCTGCTGCAAGTTTGGCGCTATGAGGGCGATTCCGGCCGCTGGCTGACTGCCAGTCCCGGGGACCTAATTTCCATACTGGGTAACCTCAAGCACGCCATTCGCAATAACTCGGCTGCGCCGGTGACTGTAGTTCTCACGACCACGCCGGCCATTTACGAGTTTTTCGGTGAACTCGATCGGTTCCTAGTCCAAACGAATTCGCTAGCGAAACGGATACTCAATCAGCGTGCTGAGAAGCGGGCGGTGACACCCGTATTGACGCATCAGTTGACTTAGCTAAGTAAACGGACTAACATTGAAACGTGCAGGTCAACGTTCACGAAGCGAAGTCGCAGCTCTCGCGTCTGCTGGAATTGGTTGAGGAGGGCGAAACGGTCGTTATCGCCCGCCACGGCCAGCCTGTGGCTGAGCTGGTGCCGGCGAGACGACAGAGCGGTTTCCCGTTCGGGATTGGGCGCGAAGAGCCCCTTGTCCCGCCCGGAGATGCATGGTGGCAGCCGATGAGCGACGCCGAAGTTGAGGAGTGGGCGGATAGCGGATGAAGGTTCTTACGGACACGCACACGCTGGTTTGGGCCATATCCAATCCGGATGTTCTCGGGGCCGAAGCGCGCGTAGCGCTGGGCGGCTCACCATTTACAGCGAGCGTGGCGAACTTCTGGGAGTTGGTCCTCAAATCGTCCAAACCAGGCGCACTGATCGGCGATCCGGTGCCCTGGTGGACGAAATATGTCACGCAGCCGGGAATTCCGGCGCTCGCGATTCGTACCACCCACATCCATGCCCTTGCGGCATTGCCTGAACTCCACAAGGATCCGTTCGACCGAATCCTGGTGGCACAGGCGATCGCCGAAGGGCTGACGCTGGTGAGCAAAGACGCCGTATTGGCCCGCTACGGCGTCCCGGTAATTTGGTAGTGGCGCGCCAGTAACTTGCGGGGCCGCCTGCAACCTACCTGGCCGGCAACTGCAGTTATTTTCTTACAGTCCCTTAGTAGGCAGATCGTTGGCCATGGCCTGCTCGCGAGCGATCTCGACCGACCTCGATCAGCCGCGCCGCTCCTGCCGGAGAACCTGCTCCAGTTCCGCCCGATGGCGCCAGTAGGTGCTCAACGCCGGCTCCCCTTTGACCAATTCCTTTGCCTTTTCGAGGACACTCAGGTATTCCGCTGAGGTCGCCGACAGACTCTGGTTGGTTGTTCGGGAAAAAATCTTCTGTTGCAGCCTTGCGTCACTTTCTTCGAGGAGTTCAAGCCATTCAGCTTCGGTGAAGCTCCCCGGAGGATACGGCCTCGACGCGAGGTACGTAAGCCATTGCCAAAATCTCCAACATCAACCAGAACAGGGAGACCACAAGGCCCAAGCCCGCGAGGGTGAAAGCTCCGATTCAGATACTCGCGGATTTGACGTTCCTCGAAGGGAAGCCATTGCCAAGCGAGTGCCAAGAGGAGGCCCCGCCAGGACCTGAAGCGGTCCCGGAAGAAAACTTGCTGTCGATGATATCGCCAAGGAACTCACGTGGACGACGACGAGGGCCGATACTCGATCTAACACATAACTTCGAGGCCGCCGCCGATGATTGAGGGCCGCCGTGCGCCGGCGGCCCAAGCGTTTAGGACATGACCACTACCTGCGCGGGTGTTTGCCTGCTTCCAGGTCCTCAATGGAAGCCTGCAGCAGCCCCACCGTATAGGCAGTGTTGTGGATGCCAAGGCTGCCATCGCCGGTGACAAACAGCCAGTTGTAAGCCGCCTTCAGTTGCGGCTCGGTCCACGTGCTGTCGATGGTCAGCGAAGTCTTCGGCAGGCCAACCGGGGGCAGCATCGAGGATAGTTTATCCAGCATATGCTGAACTTCGGTTTGCACGCCCTCCGTCACGCCATCGCCGTTGTAATCGAACAGCGGGAAATTGATGGTGGTGACCTCCGGTCCGTGGCAAGTCTGACAGGCCGCGACCAGCTCTTCTCCCTTAATGGTGGAGTTACCGGCCCAGCTAACTTTGAAGGTGTGGCCGCCCACCTGACCGAGCGATGGATCGGTGGAGGCTACGGTCTGCATGTGGCAAGTGACGCACGTGTCGGGCACTACTTCTCCGTGGGCCGAGCTGGGAATCTTCTTGCCATATGTGACCGCGTTCGTGCCTGTCAACATATCCGCTTGCGGCCCATGGTGTGGCCCATAATGGGCGGTTCCGGCTGTGCTGGTCACATAGGTTTCGGCGTTTTGCCGGCTCTGATGACAATTCATGCACAATGTGCCCAGTCCCGCTTTGGCCACTACCGTGCCATCCTTGAGCGTCACTGAGGCCGCTGTGCGGACCAGATGCAGATTGGTGCTGGGAATGGTCTCGCCATGTGGCTCATGACAGGTCTGGCAGTTGATGGCGTTGTAGGTGGTATCCACCGTCACCGGTCCCGTGCCGACGAAGCCCTGCAGGGTGGAAACGCCGGAAATCTTACCGATGAAACCGTTGGCGGTGTGGCATCCCACGCAGGCCTCTTGCCCCGCGCCGGAGGGATCGCGCGGCGCAATCGCGTGTCCGGAGTTGCTCCATTCCAAGCTCTTCACGTGGTGCGGGGCTTCGGCGTGGCATTGGCTGCAAGCACCCGAGGTGAAGGACTTCGAGATCAACAAGGGATCCCCGCCGGCAGCGACATGTGTGCTGCCCGGCCCATGGCAGTTCTCGCACTGGACGTTGGAAACATTCTGCAGTGCCGCCGGCATGGCGGCAAAGTTACCGGCCTGCAAAACGGTGGGAGCGGTCCACCCAAGTTGCGTCATGATGTCGTAGAATCCGCCGTTGAAGGCAGTATCGTTGGCGTCGTAGCCTACCGTGTGGCATCCCCAGCATGCACTGGTGTATGGATACGGAACGCCGTTCACGATCGCGCCCTGGCCATTGATGCTGGCCGTGAAGATTTGAGAGTGGAGTGTTGTGGACCATGAATTCACCATGGACCACGGCGTCCCTGGAGCGCCGTTACTGTGGCACTTCGAGCAAGCTGCAATGCCCAGATAGGTGCTGGCTGTCAATGTCGTCGACAAGCTGGCGACGCCGTTGCCCACGGTAGTGACCGTGGCAGACACCGAGTAAGCCCCAGCAACATCCGGCCGCAGCAGCGTTCGACCGGCCACTTGGTAGCTCAGACGATCGGAGGGCTCGTAGATAGGAACGTTCGAACCCAATGGGCTTTCGGTAAACGTGGCTTTCGAGTTGGCGGGTTTGCTGGTCAGCGCCCAGGCCACGTTAGCGATTTGCGTCGCAGGAACAGTAATGTCTATCTGCGCCTCGAGATAGAAGGGTTGGCCAACGCCAACCGTTGTCAAGCCGCCCGTGACCTCAGTGGTGGCGGGAAGCTTATAGTTCCCGATGTCCTCATTGGTGACCGGACGGGTGACAAGTTGAGCCTGCAGCGTGGTTTGACCGCTGAGGGCCGGTACGGCAGTCAAGGCGATCAGTAACACGAACAAGCCAATTAGAATTTTTTGAATGCCAGGAAGACTGGTCATAGGAAAGGTACCTCCTGTGGTCGTCAGGACAGCGAAGGAACCCGTTTCGAAAGATGCGTGAAGGAATGCCCTCAACCAGCCAGAGGACCGTCAGGTTAGTTGCAAGTATGGGTCCACCATGTATCGTTTGTTTGCCTGGAACTGGAAAGTCGCAAAGGTAAGATGCGCGTGAGCGCGCAGAGAATTGTGCCATTGTGCCCACCCTGACTGGCGCGGTACGGGCCAGCTTTCTTTGGAGTTGGTGGGATGAGGGCTACCGAACTTACATCCCCACTGCAAGCGTCACGATCGCGCTTTGCTGGCCGGAAATCGTTAGCTGCAGAGGGGTTGTGTCGCTATCGGGCAGTCCGGCGGGAACGACGGCATTTACCTGATACAGTCCGCTGGACCCGGGTGTGAGGCCGGAGAACATTACTACGGCAGGCATTCCGCCGATGGTGGCCGTCAGCGTATCGACAGTGGTTGTCAGGAATGTAAGGGGTGTGGCCGTGCCCGCAACCAACGGCGGAGTCACCGCGCCCAGACCGGAGCAATAAATCACCAGAATGTCGCCGGCCTTGGCGGGAGCGCTTTTGTCCGCCAGAATCTGGTTGCCGGCCGAATCCACCGTGAAGATCTCTCCCTGACCGGACCCACTGGAGTCTATGGTGAACACACCGGGACGGGCGACTCCGACGATGACACTCTGCGGAACTGAGAGGCTGTTGTCCCGCTGCGCCAAGAGTTGGTGCCGGACATCAGTGGGCAGACTGTAAGGAACCACGGCGTTCACTTGCCCTCTGCTGGTGTACAACAGCGGAATCGACTGACCGTCGATGGAGACGGAGGTGGTGAGCAGTTGATCGGGCAGTGGCAGCGAAGCCGCGCCTGCGATGTTGGCGGACAGGTCCGCTCCGAAGATCGCGATCAGGTCGCCGGGCGCGACGGGCGATCCATAAGCCGCCGTATCCACCACGCCGCCTGTCGACACTTGCGGGACTGTGGGATTTGCGTTCACACCGCCGGTGATTTGCGCGCTACCGGTCAGTCTGGTTCCCGCTTGCGCCGCTGCCAGAGTGAGGACAACGGATGCTCGCGGATTGCCCGGCGGCCAAGTGCCGCTCCAAGTGCCGGCAGCGGTAAATTGCAACGAAATAGCCGGGTCGCCATTGTTGAACGAGACCACGGCCTCTCCCGCGTTCATGGGGTTACTGCAATCGTCGACGATCATTGCCTGGATCGCGGTTGGCCACGCCGCGGGAACACTGAAGCTGTCGCCCAGCAGAGTAAACACCGGAAGAAGTTTGGTGGGGGTGCAGGAACTGGTGTCGGGCGTGGCCGAGTCCGCGGAACTGCCGACTCCCGCGGCGACGATCAACAACAGACTTACGGTTCGAATCGTGCCATCCGAAAACGAGAGAGTCAGTTGGGCCATGGTGACTCCCACTGGTATGGCCGTGGCGAGCTGTACATTAATCGGCTGAGATTGGCCGGAGGCGACGGCGCCTGTCGCGGGCGTCACCTGGAAAAAACTGGCGCCAGCGCCTTGAAGGCTGGCGGTAAAACTGACCGGCCCGGCGGATGGGTTGAAAGCCGTTACCGTTTGCGCGGGTGGATTGGGGCCGGTGGTATTACGAACGAAGATCAGGCCGGTTTTATCGATAGAAGGCGCGGCAGTGGCGCTGACATTGAGAACCACCGTCACCGATTGCGGCGAGTTGGGAGCATCCGGCGAGGCGATGGTCACGTTTCCGTAATAAGCTCCGGTGGCAAGTTTGGAAGCATTCGCTTGGACTTGGATGGGCGCTCCGGCTGTGTCCACGGTGCTGCCACCTGCGACAGGAGCCGCCGACAACCACGCTCCGCCGCCGATGGTATTGGTCACGACGGAAAAATTTATCGTTCCCGATCCGCTTAGCACTGAGAACGATTGACTCGGGACGGCCGGCCCTCCCTGAGCGGCATTGAAGGTCAGTCCCGTTTGCGATGTGAACAGACCATTGTTAATGATGGTGAAGGTGACGGCCGGACTGGCCAGGCCTCCGGCGATAGCTTGCAAGGTATGCTTGCCGCCAGGTAGCGAAGGGATCCGGATCTCGAACTCCGGCACCTCACCGAGACTTGCGGTAAGCGACGGCCCGATGTAGAGAACGTTTGTGCCAGCCGACAGAACAGGCACGTTATTGCCGTCGATCTGGATTTGGGGTGGAACCGGAGGGCGGCTAGGGCCTACACCATCGACAAAAACATAGACGTAGTCTCCCGGGCTCGGCGTAGGAAACTTCAACAAATTGGAGGTCAGGCTGGTGAAATAGCCGGCCGGCGGTATCAGGTTGCGGTCGACAATGGCGGGAGAGGTTGGCGTGATAGCGACGGCGAACGGGTGCGAAGTGCCCGCCGCGGTTTGCACGGTGACGGTTGAAGCGCCGGTGGCCGTGCCCGAGGGGACCTGAAAGGATAGGACGGTATCGCTGATGTAGAATAACTCGCATTGCGTAGCGCCGAGAAGAACTTCGGGGTTTGTGCCGAGGTTCGTGCCGGTCACAAACGCGTAGGCAGACGCAGACAGAGCGCTGGCGCCGCCAAAGTTATCGACTTTGGTAATGGTGGGGAGTTGAGTTTGCGCTGTGAGGTGGAATGCCAGGAGTGCCAAGCAGCAAGCGAGTTTCATGCGACTGCTTGGAGTCCGTTTTTTGCGACCAGAGCTAGCAGTTTCAGGGAGGCTCCCTGCGGCCGCTTCTCGCCACGTTCCCACTGACTCACGAGTCCCGTCGTCACATTAAGGTAGCGGGCGAAAACTGCCTGGCTGGCACCCTCTCGGAGGCGCAGGGTGCGGATTTCCTTGGGCTTTAGCGGCCGAACCGCTGTCAGGCATAGCTCATCAAAATCCCGCATAGTCCGCTTGTCCGTCGCTCCGGCGGCATGCAGACCTTCGGCGGTCTCGTGGATCGACGCCATCAAGGGACTACGGTATTGCTTCCTCATCGCATCTCTTCCACCAACCTCCACGCGCTTGTTTTGACGCGGGGTTCCCCTCACTTTACGTTCGTCGGCTACGAATGCGGCATCCCCTGGAAGCGGCGTTTCGATAACCGGAAGCGGAAAGGCGCGACCAGGGGGTCGCGCGCGGACGAGGGCGTCCGCCCCACATAATTCATATGAACCCTCATTTGCGAACCAGAAGAGCGTATGACGACAGCATATCAGCGGTTACCGCGATTTCAGCGCTCAACCATCTCGCTAAATTGGATACCTTGCGCTGGCGCCGCCACCAGAACTCGGCAAGCTGAGCCGGGGCAGTCGGCCTGCCTGACTTGCACTTCAACAGCGGAGATGGGCGATGCCCCTGCCGCTGGCGCGGCTGTGCCGAACAAGACAATATTGCGAATCTGCGTCTCTTCAAAGGGCTGTGTGGCGCCCCAGCGGGCCGCTTGCCTCACGCGGTCCAGCAGTGCCTGGCGCTCGACCATCAGGACGCCCACATGGACGATGGCCAGCAATAAGCCCATGAATGCGCCCAGAATCAGCGTGGTTTCGACCAGGGATTGTCCGCGTTTGCTATTCATTTGACGCCTGCCGTGATGGGGAAGGTCACGGACGGCTTGCCGTCGAGCGTGGTGGAGTAGAACAAGCCCGAAAGCGCAAAGTCGCGGATAATTACGGTGGCTTTGTGGTTGGCGACAATCACTTGCACATTGCGTTCGCTCAGGCCGGGAATCAAAGGAGGGGTATCCGGCGCCGGATCGGGCTGGCCGTAGACGATTAGCTTCTGCACAGCCGCAGTCTGCAGTGTGGTCTCCGGCTGGAGGGACGCGAACCGGGCACCCTGGCGCACGGCGTTCACCAAGCGGTTATAGGTATAGAATGATTGACCGAGCTGAAATACGCCAGTAAAAGCGGTGCTGATCAGCACCAGCGAGCCGGCGAACTCGATTAGCGCCGTGCCTTTCCGGCGCTTCATTCGAGCAGCCTCGGCGGTCCGCTGGCGGCCACGCTCGACGCGGAAACCGTGGAGGCATCCGCCTGGATCGCTCCCAGCGCCTTCAGGAAAATGATCGGCGCACGCACCGAAACCACCACGCGGACCTGGCTGGGCTGGTCGAAGTAGACTTGAACATTTTCTATGGGCCTGGAGCCCATATCCCATTTCATGGGATGGTCACCTCCGGCGAGTTCGCTCGCGGCT
>DATFZA010000163.1:0-4067 GCA_035314765.1 Bryobacteraceae bacterium | reverse complement strand
GCGGTGACTGAGCCCGTCCCCGCTGGGCTGATTGACCAGGTTACGTTCGTATTGGTGGACTTCTGAATCGACGCGCTAAACTGCTGGGTTTGTCCGCCGTAGAGATTGGCGCTCGACGGGCTCATCGAGACGGTTAATGGGACGAGCGTGATTGCGGCCGACGCCGATTTTGTGGAATCCGCTACGCTGGTCGCCGTTACAGTAATCGTTTGTTGGGTTGGTATCGCCGCAGGCGTGGTGTACAGGCCGTTCGCGCTCACGCTGCCTGCCCCGGCCGGCGTGATGCTCCACGTCACGGAAGTATTCGAGGAACCCGAAACCGTCGCGTTGAGTTGTTGCGTCTGGCTGGAATACAGGTTCGCGCTCGACGGGCTCATGGAAATCCCGACCGCGCGCGGCAGCTCCGTCGCGAACCGGTTCGCCAGATCCGCGGTCTGCGCGGACGCACCTGTGACAGCGGCCACAAAGTAAACACAAATGCGCAAGTCTCTCAAGGTCAACTGAGTTCCTCTTTTAGAGCCGGATTTTAGCCGCCACTGTCTGTGAAGAACCACGCTCTCAGAGAAACAGAGATATGTCAACGCTGATGGACTAATAATTTTGTGTCCATCATCTTGTAATATAACTTACACTCGGGTAATTTTACTAATACTAATGACTAATTAGTATGGCCGAACGCCTCCCGCGAGAATCACGTGTTCCCGCTGGTCGTCGCCGCGCACCAGCAAGAAGCCGTCCTTGGTGAGACCGGCGGTGGTGCCCGTCAGAACTCCATTTTCCTGGTCGACGCGCACACGGCGGCCGCGGACGTAGCTCGATGCGTGGGAGAATATTTGAAAAACTTTCGTTTCGCAGAACTGGCCCTAACGGCCGGGGATCACCTGGGCCTCGGACCGAACATCGTGGCACGTTTGCTTCGTAGCCAGCCCAAACTCCTCGGCGATCAGCTCATAGGACCGGCGCCGGTCCCGATGATCGTAGGTGATGGTGACGACCATCACTTCATCCGCCTGATACAGCCGGCCGACCTCCTCGATGCCCCTGCGGACGGTTTGGGGGGATCCGACGACCGCTCTCCGGGGACGGGCCGTGGTATCGGCATTCCGGCCGTTCTGCGCCAGAAACTGCTGGGCCTTCTCGATCGGAGGAACCGGAATCAGCCTCCCTTGGTTCAGCAGCGCGCGGGTCATGCGGGCGCTCGAAGCGATGCGCTGCGCTTCCTCGTCGGTTTCCGCGCAAATGGCCCAGGCCGCGACCATCATGCGCGGCGACTGCGCGCGCTGGCGATACATCGCGGCAATATTCTCCCCGTCCGGGTTTATGAAATCCGCAAAACAGTAGGGGAGATTGGAGTCTCCGGCCCACAGTGCGCTCTGCGGGGACGAGCCTAGCAGCCAGACCTCCGGCACATGGGGTTTGCCGGGCAAGGCCGCCAGCCGCGCAAACGGATGATTCTCGGGAAGGGTATCTTCGAAATACGCGAGCAATTCCGCCAATTGGCTGGGAAAATCGTCGGGCGAGGGTTGCCGGCGGTCCCGCTGTAACGCGAAAGCTGTAGTGTGATCGGTGCCCGGCGCGCGTCCCAGACCAAGATCGATGCGTCCGGGATATAAGGCGCTGAGGATACTGAAGACTTCCGCCACCTTCAGCGGACTGTAGTGCGGCAGCATCACGCCGCCGCTGCCTACGCGGATGCGCTCGGTAGCCGCGGCAATCGGTCCGATCAGAACTTCGGGAGCGGCGCACGCCAACATCGGCGTCGCGTGATGCTCAGCCACCCAATAGCGGGCGTAGCCCAGCCGATCGGCAAGCTGGGCCAGATCGAGCGTGTTGCGTAGCGCCTCTGTGCCGCTCGAACCCTCGGAAACGGGCGATTGATCGAGTACGCTAATCCGCAACGGCGATTCCACATTTCATGGTAGCGCGTCATGGTATCGCGACACCCGCCAATGCAGCGCCGGCCTATTTGTTCAGCGCCAGGCCGGTGGTCGCGTCCACAAACGCTACGTAGCCAGACTTGTTCGGATCGCCCCAAATCACGTACCACACCGGGTTCGCAAAGCGGTTCTCCGCCGCCAGGTACATCTGGACCTTCGCATCGGGATTCTTCTTCAGCCAATCGCTTGCCTTGTCAGCGGCAGTCTTATAGGCGGCGTCGGAGTCGACCACAAAGACGCTGGTCAAAAATGGTTTGCTCTTGGGAACCGCGCCCGACCAAGGCTGGCCGGCGCTGATGGTGTTGCCTTTGTGCTGACCTGCCACGGCATAGGTCATGGTGCGGGCTTCCTTCAAGCTGGGCGAAACGAAAATCGCCGTCCACTCGGCGGCCTTGCCGTTTTCGAACTTCATTTCCGGTATTATGCTGGCGGTCATGCTCAAGGGCAAGGCGTCCTTGGACCAGTTGTAAGCGGGTTTGTACATCTCCCAGAAAGCGGTCTTAGCCGCCACGGGCCCAGTCGGCGCCGTTTCGGCTTTCGTTTCGGTTTTGGCTTCCGTCTTTGGAGCTTCCGAACAGGCTGTCAACAACAGAAAAGCAATCGCGGACGCTGCGACACCCAACAGACGTTTGTCCATGTTTGGCTACCCTCGTTTCTGACTTGGAATGATTCTCGCGACCTACAATTCTATACCCAATGTTACAAATGCAACAGGGGTGGCAGGACACAGAACGAGGATTTGGAGCAGTTGGGGGCTTTACGACACAGCCTTACTCGACGTCGTTACTGGACAGCCTTACTGGACAGCCTTACTGGACAGCCTTACTGCACAGCCTTACTGCACAATGCGCTTGCGGACGGCGTAAAGGACAATTTCGGCGGTGCTATGAAGATTGAGCTTCTGCATGATGCGGCTGCGGTGTGTCTCCACGGTGTAGAGACTGAGTTCCAGAATGGCCGCGGCTTCTTTATTGGATTTGCCTTCGGCCAAGAGCTGCAAGACTTCCTTCTCCCGGTCGGTGAGCAGATCGTAGGAGTCTTCGATCTTCTCACGCTGCATTTGCCGCATGTAGTCCTGCATTAGCGTGCGGGTGATGGTCGGGCTGAAGAACATTTTATGGGCCGCGACGGATTTCACCGCCTGGACGAGATCCGTTTCCGCCGCGTCCTTGAGCAGGTAGGCCTGAGCGCCGGCCGACAGAGCGCGCAACAGGAACGTCTCATCGCAGTGCATGCTGAGCATGACGATGCCGATATCCGGATCGCGCTTGCGCAGTTGCGCCGCCGCGTCGATCCCGTTCAACTGAGGCATGGTGATATCGAGAACGACCACATCCGGGTGAAGTTTCTCCGACATCTCCAGCGCCTCACGTCCGTCGTTGGCCTCGCCGACAACCTCGATTTGAGAATCGAGTTGCAGGAGGAACCGCAGCCCCTTACGGACCACACCGTGGTCATCGGCAACCAGCACTTTGGTCATAGTTCAGCAACTCCAGACTTCTCGACTCGTTAGAACATATCGGCACGGATCGGTAGATCCCATAGATGTGGGCGATAAGGTGAGTAACCGACTTATCACGATTTTCCGCTCAACGCCGAGGGGAGGAACCTTAGTACTTTTTGCTGCGCGTCACGGTAAGAAATGCCCTCTTCACCCGCCGAGACCAAGCAGAAACAAGAGCTTACCAGTGGCCGCCAGGTTGCCTACCAAGTGCGCGAGGTGCAAACGATGGGCAACAAAAATATCGCTGTTTTTGGAATCTATCCCAATCAGCCAGCGGTGGAAGCAGCCATAGATGGCCTGCGAAACGCCGGCTTTCGCAATACGGATATCTCGGTTTTGTTCCCCGACAACCAAGGCACCAAGGACTTCGCAGTCCATAAGGACACCAAGGCGCCGGAAGGCGCAACCGCGGGCGGCCTTACCGGTGGAGTTATCGGAGGAGCGCTGGGATGGCTGGCGGGTATCGGAGCGCTGGCCATTCCGGGCGTTGGCCCGTTGCTCGCGGCTGGACCGATCCTCGGAGCTTTGGCGGGAATCGGCGTCGGGGGCGCGATCGGCGGAATCGCTGGAGCCCTGGTAGGAATGGGAATTCCCGAGTATGAGGCCAAACGCTACGAAGGCCGCAT
>DATFZA010000162.1:0-4434 GCA_035314765.1 Bryobacteraceae bacterium | reverse complement strand
TCTAAGTCTACCGGTTCACGCCGAATGCAATCAACATCTACTCAGAGAACCGCGTAATCTTGACCGCCCGGCCGTCGGGGAACACCGCGCGAATCTCCAGATCGGCGCCGACGGCCTGTAGGTAGCTGGCCAGCGTGCTTACATACATGTCCGTGCGCCGTTCCGTTTTCGATACATCGCCCTGTCCCATATGCAGTTCCTCGGCGATCTTGGTTTGGGTCAATTCCCGGGCTTTCCGAAGTTGATGAAGCGACATTTCTTCCATCAACCGGCGGTGCTCGGCCAGCGGCCTTCTGGACCCGAGTTCTTTCCCGGCTCTTTTACCGAAAGCCACAACCCGTCCCGGCTGACCCTGCGTCTGTGATAAATCGGAAGGCTTAATCAGTGAGATTCCGGCTCCGAATGCCTGTTCCGCCACATCTTTTAGAACTTTGAAGGATTCTCCGTACATCCGATCGGGACATACAACGACTTCTGGAGCCTCTGACGGCTTCAGAACGCAAACGCCGTTGGTCAGACCGCCGCTTCTAAACGATTTCCAGCACTTCAAGCCGGTAAAAGGACAAATCTGGCTCTCACGTTGCGCCAGTGCAGCGGGCGACTGATCGGACACTCGGAACCCGAACGTCTCTGTGATTCTTACGGCCATTCCGTCCCATGGTATTTCAAGTGGGCCGGTATCCGGGCTACGGGCTCAGGAGCGTCGCTCGGATGTGCTCGGCAAGTGTCGTCGCCAACAATGGCGGAACGGCATTCCCGACTTGCTCGTACTGTGAGACCCGGCTTCCGTAAAAGCGGTACTCGTCTGGGAAAGACTGAATCCGTGCTGCTTCCCGAACCGTCAAGGCGCGGTTCTGATCGTAGTGAAAGAAACTGCCCCAATGCGGATCGCATTTCGTCAAGACCGTCCCACTCAGTCCGTCAGGATCAATACGACCGTACCGGCGCGTGTGGTCGCTCCGCCTAACTAACTAGCTTAGCTAAGCTAGCCTCGGACGTCAGTGAGGGGACCGAGCGCCAATCGAGGGCTAGACGGAAGGGGCTACTTGATCAAAGCCCGCGCTAGCCGGACCAGGGGGCCGGCGAGCACAGGCTTCAGCCTGTGCCAGGCGGGTTAACAACTGTTGACAACCCTCCGCCGGTTGACAACCGGCCCCACGAGGGGATCAGGCGAAGATTCTCTCGAACAGCTCGCGGGTGCGGTGGCGGATTTGAGCCGATTGCGCGGCTAGCGGCAGGCGGTTGAGGTGCTCCGGCGTCCAGCGGTGCACCAGATCGGTGATGACGGCAAATTGGGTTTCCGATTCCGGCAGGCTGCCGTGGGCGTGCCCGGAATATAAGCGCTGGGCGTGATCGACGGCGCGGAAGAAAGTGGATGCATCGCGGAGGAACTCGGCATCGGCTCGCTCCAGGTGTCCCATCGCCTCGGTAATGTCGATGCGAGCGGGAGTGTTCAGCACCTTGTAGAAAATTCCGGCTCCTTTCAACCGGAGATACAGCAGAACGAAATCGACGTCGTAGAATGCGCCGACACCCGCTTTGAGGGGATTCGCCGCGCCCTGCTCCTTTTCGAGCCGGCTGCGCATCTGGCGCAGGTCCTTTTTGGAACGGCCACTCTGTCCGTAGCGGCGCCAGTCCACCCGCTGCAGCTCGTTGAGAAAGTTGGTGGCGCGATCCAGGTTACCGCCGACGGCGCGCGACTTCAGGTAGGCAATGCCTTCCCAAGCTTCGGCGTTTTTCTCGAAGTAATCCTTGTAGGAACTCTCCAGTTGCACCAGCGCGCCGGCGTTGCCGTTGGGGCGCAAGCGGGTGTCCACCGCGAACATGTTGCCTGCGCCAGTGTAGGCGTTGAGCAAATCGATCATGCGATTGGCCACGTGCGTCCAGAACAACTGTTCGGCGTGATCGTCGTCAGGGAGAACGAACAGCAGATCGGCGTCGGAAGAAAGATCAAACTCGCGCATTCCGAGACGTCCCAGCGCGACAACCATCAACCGATCAGCCGGCTGGTAAGCGGGATCGGCGGGCGGATGAGCGGCCCGTACCTGCTCAATGGCCATGCGGTAGGCGGCACCGATGGCTGCGTCGGCCAAATCGGAAGTCTGTTCCAGACTCTGAAACACCGGTACACGCAAGCATAGGCTGGCTGCTTGAATGCGAAACATCTCCTGCCGGAAAAGGTGGCGCAGATCGCTGGCCTCCCGCGCAGAAGCAATCTCGTCGGTCTGCGAATACTTAGCTGTCAGTGAGCGCAATTGCGTGAGAAGTTCGGGAGTCCGGATTAGATCTTCGGCGAAGTACGGGCTGTGCTCGAAGATCTCCAAGGCATGCCGCGCCAGCACCGGGTCGCTATCAAGCAGATCGAGCCAACCCGGGTTAGCCATGATTTTGTCGAGAAACGCCTCGAAGGCGCGCCAGCCTCGCCGAAGGCCACTGGAGACCACGGCGCGGGCTAACTGAGGGGCATGGGAATCGAGAAAACGCACCAGATTGCTTACAGCCGGCTCGTCGCGCGGCGGTTCGTCGATGTCTACCGGTGGCGCCGGCAAGCTCACGTAGTGATAAGGCTTCGACGAATGGATCACGCGTTCATATATCTCTTCGACCGCCGCCAAGTGACCTTCGAGCTGATTCAGCAATTTGTCGGCGGAAGGAGCGCTACCCAGTTGGACCGCGGGCATCTTGGCGGCGAGCAGATGTAACTCACGAGCGTCGGACGGCAGGGAATGCGTCTGGCGGTCGTCCGCGAATTGAAGGCGATGCTCGAGGTTGCGCAAGAAACAATAGGCCGAGACCAACCGCGCATGCTCGGAAGCGGAAAGCAGGTCCTTGTCGCTCAAGCGCGCCAGAGACAGCAGCGTGCCACCGTGGCGAACCCAAGGCACACGGCCACCGTGCAGCCGCTGGAGACATTGCACCAAGAACTCGATATCGCGGATGCCACCCGAAGCCAGTTTGATATCCAGCGCGCCCGGGGCGGATTTGCGCGCGGCCAGCTTTTCACCGATGCGCTCACGCGTCATGGACACGGCTTCCACGGCGCTGAAATCGAGCGTGGTGGAATAGATCAGCGGCTGCACCGAGTCAAGCAGGCGACGCCCCGCGCCGATGTCGCCGGCAGCCGCGCGGGCTTTGATCAACATCTGCAGCTCCCAATCGCGGCCCCGCGTCTGGTAATAACGCTCTGCGCCTTCGAGCGAAATACAAACCTCGCCGAGCCGGCCATCCGGCCTTAGGCGCAAATCGACCCGGTAACACAGACCTTCCGCGGTGTAGGTGGAGAGCAACTCAGTGTACTGATTGGCGACTTTCTTATAAAACTCCTTGTTGGAGATACGGTGCGCGCCGTCGGTTTCTCCGTTGCCGGTGTAGACGAACATCAGATCGATATCGGAGCTGTAGTTCAACTCCCGGCCGCCCAGCTTGCCGAGGGCAATCACGGCCAAGCCGCATTCCTGGTCGTTTTCGCAGCGCGGCGTGCCATGGCGACGGACCAGGTCTGCGCGAATGCGGTCATAGCACAGGTCGAGTATGGCGTCGGCCAGGTTCGACAGCTCTTCAGTCACCTCCGCCAGGGAACAGAAACCCAAAACGTCCCGCAACAGAATGCGCAGAATTTGTTGGCGGCGAAACAAGGCGAGAGAATAGGCCGGCGGGATCTGGCCGTTTTCGGGACCGAGAAAGTGCTCGAGAGAGGCCAGATAGTCGTCGGTGGAGAGCACCCGGTCCATGGTGGAAACCTGCTCCAGCCATTGCGGATTCTGCAGAATTTCCTCCGACAGGAAATGACTGTAAGAGAATACGGTGATCAAATAATGCAGCCGCGCGGGCGCGGCCGTCAGACGCCGGAATGCGTCCGGATGGCGGTCCTTCAGGCTGGTGAGGTAGTGGACAGCGCGGGCGGGATCCGGGGAAGAGTTGAGCTGAGCCTCAAACTGATTTTGCAGCGGGATGGTGAAATCGGCGGCCAGAGACGCGATCTCCTCGCGCGCACCGGGTTCGCGGAACGCAATCGTATCGTCGTGCAGACGGGGCATTTTGCAGCAGTTAGACGGCTTGGTCTACCAATGTGATTATATCGCGCGGACGGATAACGCCGGACTGGCGGGTGGCAGCGTAGAAACCGCTCAGGCCCCAGCGGGGAGAAGCGGGATCGCCCGACTTGACGGCTTGATCGTAAATCTCCGCTTGGATGCCGGGGCCGAGGACGCTGAGGGTATAGCAAGGGGCGCGGACTTTGGTGAGTTCGATCAGCGTTTCGCCCACCCGGTAGCGTTGGCCGGGGCGCATCTTTTCCTTTGGGGGGAAGGGTCCCCCCAAACCCACCCTCGTCTGACGGCGGTCAAGGCCGGCGATGGTGAGGTTTTCGCCCAAGGCACCAGGATAGACGGAGAAGCCCTTGGCTCGTAGTTCGTCGATGGCTTCGGAACAGAT
>DATFZA010000161.1:0-11825 GCA_035314765.1 Bryobacteraceae bacterium | reverse complement strand
AGAACATGGGCAAGAAGACGATGCAGATGCACAAGGTGGATACCAACGCCGGCACGGCGATTTGGGCTGCGCCATCCAAAATGCCGGTATGCAGATCTTTGCCCTCATCGAAATTGCGCTCGATGTTTTCAATGGTCACAGTGGCGTCGTCGACCAGAATCCCTACCGCCAAGGCGAGGCCGCCGAGGGTCATGATGTTGATGGTTTCTCCAAGAGCGCTCAAGATACAGATGGAGGTCAGGATCGATAGCGGAATCGACACGGCGATGATCAGCGTGCTGCGCCAGCTTCCCAGGAACAGCAAAATCATGATGGCGGTGAGGCAGGCAGCGATGATGGCTTCCCGAACGACGCCGCTGACGGCGGCGCGCACGAACACGGACTGATCCGCGAGCGCCTCAATTTTGAGAGCTGGAGGCAGGGAGGCGGCGATGCGCGGGATCGCTAGCCGCACTTCTTTGACAATTTCGAGCGTCGAGACTTCGCCCACTTTTTGAACGGTGAGCAGCGCGCCCCGCCGGCCGTCGCGCCGCACGATGTTGGTCTGGGGCGTATAGCCATCGCGGACGTTGGCGACATCGCGCACGTAGATGGGCGTGGAGCCGACAACTTTGATGGGCAGGTCGTTCAACTCGGCAACGGTCTTCGGGCTGCTGTTTAGATCGACATCGTACTCAAACTGTCCAATCTTGGAAGTGCCGCTGGGGAGAATGAGGTTCTGGGTACCGACCGCGTTGACCACGTCCGCCGCGGAAAGGCCCTTGGCTTGAAGAGCGGCGGGCTGCAGATCGACCATGATCTGGCGCTGCTTGCCGCCATAGGGCCAGGGGATGGCCGCGCCCGGCACGGTGGCGAGTTGCGTGCGCACGAAGTTGGCCGCCAGATCGAACAGTTGCTGCTCCGACAAGCCCGCGCCGGAAAGGGAAAGCTGGAGGATGGGGACGCTGGAGGCGTTGTAGGTGATGGAAAGCGGCGGGACGGTGCCGGGAGGCATTTGGCGAATGACGGGTTGGGCGGCGGCGGCAACCTGCGAAAAGGCGGTGTCGATGTTGACTCCCGGATGGAAGAACACTTTTACGATGCCGGTGCCGGCGACGGTCTGCGACTCAATGTGATCGATGTCGTTGACGACCGTGGTGAGGATGCGCTCATACCCGGAAGTGATGCGCCGCTCCATTTCCTCGGCGCTCAGTCCGCCATAGCTCCAGAGCACGCTCACGACCGGGATCCGGATATTAGGGAAGATGTCGATGGGAGTGCGCAGAATTACTAGCGGGCTGATGATGAGAATGAGCAGCGCCAACACGATAAAGGTGTAGGGGCGCTTGAGCGCGACGTTGACAATCCACATGCGGAGGGTGCCTTACTCTTTCTAGGATAAGCTGCTGTGCGCCAAGGGGGACACCGCTGGGGTAGTTCGAGGCGATGGAGTTCGGACTCGAGGCCGCAGTGTCCCCATCCGCACTCTTCGCCGGCGGGACACCGCTGGGATAATTCGAGGCGAAAGAGTTCGGACTCGAGGCCGCAGTGTCCCCATCCGCACCTGTCAGGCAGCCATGGCCGACTTTTGATGTTTCTGGATGGCGGCTAAAGCCTGCCGGCTGCGCGTTTCACGGTCGCGGAACTCATCGATGAAGTCATTCGAATAAACGAACCCGTCGGCGGCGGGGTTGTAGGCAACTGGCTGCTTTTGATGGGCTTGGCGGGAGTCATGGAGGGTCTTCAAGCGCGCGGCTTCTTCGAGTTGCTCCTTTTCCTGACGCTTGCGGGCGGTCTGGGTTTGATCGATCAGCTTGAGCGAGCGCTCGAGCTGGCGCGAGAGGCGCTGTTCATAGATCGACAGGGTGCCGACATTCTTGTTGACGTGCTCCTCGAAGGCAAGGGCGGCGGCCATGGCGGTGGCGCAGCGGTCATCGGCGGTCGAGAAGTCGTCCTCGTGCCGGACGGCGGACAGGGCGAGACTGGATTGCTCCATGGCGGTGATGCGATTGAGGCGCCAGGAGCTGTCGGCGATGGTTTGGACTAGCTGGCGTTCGACGGGGCCGGCGGGTGAGTAATGGGAGAAGAATTCCGCGCAGAATTTCTTGTAGGCATGGAGGTCGTCCGATGGGATGACGACGGTGTGGCCGGTAAGGCCGTGGCGCAGAGCGTTGAGGCTGGAGCGCTGTTTGCCTTCCGGGGTACGGGGGCCGGTGGGATGCATGGTTAATGCCTTTCTCGATATTGGAGTCTCTAATAGCAATTTAGCTGGCGGGGTCAAGGGATTTGGGGGATTTTGGGCGGTTTAGGCGGCGTAAATTGTTGTGGGGGTTGAGGGGAATTTATTTTTTTGGGGCGTGACCGGGGGTATGTGTTCCGCCCGGCGGGACCTGGCTCAGCGGTCCGAAATCGATTTTCTATCGAGGACGGGCGTACTGCGTGGCCGTAGTTCTGCGTCAGGTCAGACATTTGCCAGCGTAGAGGGCGGTGTGTTTGCGAGTCTTGTGTGAACGAAACTTACTCTTTTTGCGATACGGACGCTTGAGAGCCAACCCTTTGAGCGCAAGCCGTCTTCCAAAAAGAGCACCACTGTGCCATCAAGGGGTCTTCGCCGGCGATGCTGTTCACGAGTATATCGAGGCGACCACGCTCGCGTTCCACTCCTTGGAAGAGGGCCTGCACCTCTTCCTCCACTGTGTGATCGACGCGAAGTGGGACGGCAGAGCCGCCAGCCGCACTGATCATTTCGGCTGTCTCTTCAACCGTTTCAGGACGATTGTACGGGGAGCGGTTGGCACGCACGCTTCGTCCAGTGCAATAGACCGTCGCACCAGCTTCTCCGAGCGCCCGAGCGATGCCGCGACCTGCGCCGCGTGTCGCGCCGGCAACGACAGCGACGGCGCCACTGTGCGGTTGAATGCGAGGCGCTGTTCTGAACAGTACCAATCGACGAAATCGGTGATGGGCAATCATAGCTGCGCTGACCGCTTTTTGAGGTGAGGGTATTGAGTACGGCTGCTTTGGACTGTTCGAGGCCGGGAAGCGCTAGGATTGCCTATCCACGTTCCCAACTCAGCAAGGCCTACTTGCCGGGCTCGTTGGATTTCAGAATCCGTAGCACTGAGAGGATGGTGTTCCAACTGCGCGTTGTCGCCGGCGCCCCAAAGAGCTTGTCGATCTGGCCGAGATAGCCAATTGTTTTCATGTGGCGGCGGTACACCCCATACACGAGACGATTCTTCGAGCCAATGATTCGCACAAGCCACTCCCCACCTTCGGGAAGAGCAACAGGAAGAGAAACTCCGCGGCGTCCAGCCTCCGACAGGATGCTTACAAATTGAACAACATCTGCGCGCGGTGGCTCAGTTCCAAACGGATTGTCCATCTCTAGTCGAATCAGATCACTGCCGTCGCAGAAAGCGATTGTTGCTTCAAACGGCAGCTTCCGGCGCAATTCGGCAAGGAACTTTGCGCGCAACCCAGGTTTGCGAACGACAAGCGTGCCTGCGGCGCCCACGTTCACGGCATCGTAGATGCCCAGTTCTTTGGCGAGCACGCTCGGACGAAGAGCCCTGTGTCCTCCAACGTTGATACCCCGGAAGAAAACGATCAAAGCCATGCTGCCCATTGTTGCAGCACCGAAGTATCGAGGAGAAGCGGAAGCGGCCGGGCCTGACGATAGATAACGTGTAGTCGGGTAGCGTTTACCGAGAGTCGCAAAGGGGGGAGTCACTTGGACGTTAAAACGCGCTACTCGTTGAAGTGCCGCCCACGGCTATTGCTCCGGCCGGGTTGTCCATTCTGAATGGCCCCAAACGGCCGCGTGGAGCGCGCCATTAGTGAACAGTATTGCGTCTAAGCCCTCGTCTCGCCCCGGCCGTGTTGAGGGAGAGGATCCTGCGGAACAGCACTCATATCAGGCGAGAAATTCAGCGTAATGGACGGTTCGCGGACGTTCCTATAAACGGCAAGGACTAAGCGCATTTCCGCTGCGTCTCCGCGAGAGTCGCTGGCTTGTCATAATGCGGTGCGAGCCGATCGCTCGACCCGGTCCAACACGCGCTGCACTTCCAGCGCATCGTTGAAATCAGCATGAAATGGCGTTTCCGTTTCGAGGCTCAGCAGAAAATCAGCGAACGTCGCGATGAAGGTGTGCTCGTAGCCGATGGAATGCCCGGGCTTCCAGAAGTTTTCCCAGTACGGGTGGCCGGGACCGGTAACCAGGAAACTGCGAATGCCCTGTTCGGCTTTTGGAAGCGCGGCATCGAAAAATCGAAGCCGGTTCATGTCTTCAAAATCGAAGCCCGCCATGCCATTTTCGCCATGAATCTCAAATCCATTGCGGTTGAGTACACCGGTTGCAAAGCGCGTGGCTTCAAAAGTACCGAAACTGCCATTTTCAAACGTCGCGATGGCCGCCACGGCGTCTTCTACTTCGCGTCCTTCGATGAAAATCCGGCTGTGCGCGCGGATTTCCGAGATCGGTCCATTCAAGTACAAAGCCGTGTCCACTGAATGCGAGAGCAAATCGCCGATCACGCCGGAGCCCGCCTCTTGGCGGCTCAGCTTCCAGCCGGTACGCCGCTCGTTACCCCAGCTTTGCAGGTAGACTGCGCGATAGTGGAAGACCTTGCCGATTCGCCCACCGTCAATCAACTGCCGGGCGAACGCGATGGCCGGTACGCGCCGATAGTTGAACCACACCAGCGTGCGCACCTTGCTCGCGGCCGCTACCATTCGTTCGGCATCCTCGAGAGTGGTGGCCAGCGGCTTCTCGCAAAACACCATCTTGCCTGCCTGGGCCGCTGCTATGGCGATCTCGGCATGCAGATGGTTGGGCGCGGCGATGTCCACGGCGTCAATGTCTTTCCGGCCGATGATCCTGCGCCAGTCCGTTTCCGTCTCTTCCCAGCCCCAGCGGGCGGCCATCGACTGGACCGCGGCAGCGTTCCGGCCGCAAATCACTTTTAGCCGGGGTCGAATCCGAGTCTGAAAGAAATGCGGCGTCTGCAAAAAGGCGTTCGAATGCGCGCGGCCCATGAAGCCATAACCGATCAGAGCGATATTCACTGAGAATAAGGTTACCGGATAATTCCGTCGACGGGCAGCGCCGGATGCCCTCCGATCGAAATGATAGGATGGTCTTGCCTCAACCAGCTATGTCCACCAACCCTGGCGCCTATCCTCCCGCACCTCCGCCGAAAAAATCTAACGTCCTGCTCTGGATCTTGGCCGCCGTCGGCGGTCTGTTCCTGATCGGCTTCGCCGTGATCGTTGGCGGCGGCTTGTTTATCGCTCACAAGGTCAAGGACTTTGCCGAGGTGCGGGACGGGAAGTTGGTGGTCAAGAAGGACGGCAAAGACGTCGTCATTTCATCGTCCGCAAAAGGGTCCGATGGCTCGGTCGAAATCAAATCGGCGGACGGGACAATGAAATTCGGCGCCGGCGTAGACGCTAAGATTCCCGGTTGGCTGCCGTCCTATCCGGGCGCCACCACGCAGGGCGTCTATTCAGCTCAAACCAAGGAAGGCGTCAGCGGAAGCTTCAGCTTCAAGACTTCAGACAGCCCATCCAAAGTGGCCGAGTTTTACCAGGAGCAGTTCAAGTCCTCAGCCCTCAAGATCACTAATTCGGTGCAATCCGCGGATGCAAGCATGATGAGCGCCGAGGATGAAGGCAAAAGGCACACGGCCACGGTAATCATCGGCGCCGCGGATGGCGCCACCAGTGTGAGCGTGACGTACGTTGAACGCTAGCCGAAGTTCGTCACCACGGATCGTGACGAACTTCGGCCAGCCCCGAACGTGAGTGAGGGGATTTGTGGCGGGACCGGGAAGAACTGAAGACGGCGGGCCGGTTCAGCGTGGACCCGTGAACACGGCTAAGGGAGAGGCTTTGCGAATCATCGTCGGCGTAACGGGCGCGAGCGGCGCCATCTACGCCCTGCGGCTTCTGGAAAAGCTGCGCCGTTCTCCGGAAACCGAGATTCACCTGATTGTCAGCCGCGCGGCCGAGCGCACGGCCTACCTGGAATGCGGCAAGTCCGCGGCGGAATTCAAGCAATTCGCCCACCACGTCTACTCGGTCGAAGACATTGGCTGCCGGCTCGCCAGCGGCTCATTCCCGATCGATGCCATGGTGGTGGCGCCCTGCTCCATCCACAGCATGTCCGCCATCGCCGCGGGCATCAGTTCCAATCTGCTGATCCGCGCCGCCGATGTCTGCCTCAAAGAGCGGCGCAAGCTGATTCTTATGGTGCGGGAGAGCCCGTTCCATTTGGGACATCTTCGATCGATGGTCGCGCTGTCGGAAATGGGCGCCATCATCGCTCCTCCCATACCGGGCTTCTACAACCATCCCGAAACCGTGCTGGACTTGGTCGATGGCAGCGTTGACCGCGTTCTTGACCTGCTGCATCTTCCCGCCAGCGACGCCCGCCGGTGGGATGGACCGCCGAAATGAAACGCCCAAGAATCGGCTTCCAGGGTGAACCCGGCGCTTTCAGCCAGGAGGCGGTGAACCAGTTGTTTGGCGTGGCGGGGGCCCGCATCGTCCCGTTTGTCCGGTTTCAGGATGTCTTCCGTGCTTTGACCTCGGAAGAGATTGACGCCGCCGTGATTCCCGTGGAGAATACACTGCACGGTTCGGTACACGAAAACTACGATCACCTGCTGACTTTCGATGTGCGGATTGTTGGGGAGACCAGCGTCCGCATCGTCCACAATCTGATCGCCGCTCCCGGCGTCCGTTTGCGGGACGTGCGCCGCGTCTTCTCCCATCCCGTGGCGCTGAACCAATGCCTGAAGTTCTTTTTGAGCCACCCAGCGCTGGAGCAGGCGCCGTATTACGATACCGCCGGAAGCGTGAAAATGGTAGTGGCCGACAAACTTCCCGATGCCGCGGCGATCGGTTCGGCCGTGGCGGCAGCCATTTACGGCGGGCACATTCTGCGGCGCTCGGTTGAGGACGATCGCAAGAACTTTACGCGCTTTGTGCTCCTGAATTCTAAGCGCCGCGTCGTTCCCGCCGCAGGCCCGGTAAAGCGCTGGAAGACTTCGCTGGTGTTTACCACCCGCAATGTCCCAGGCGCTTTGTTCCGAAGCCTGAGCGCTTTTGCGTTACGCGATCTGAACCTCACCAAAATTGAGTCGCGGCCCCTGCGCGGCAAGCCTTGGGAGTATCTGTTCTATCTGGATTTCTTTGGACGCGAAGACGACGCGGCCGTACAAAACGCCTTGCGGCACCTCACGGAACTCGCCGATTTTCTGCGCGTGTTGGGAACCTATCCGAGCGAAAGTTAAACATAGCGTCAGAAGTACTTGCGCATCCGCTCCCTAATCCGGCAAAGCCGGAACCAAACAGGGTCTGCGATCGTGCGCCACCGCTCCCTCACGGTCGCGGCTCGGTAGAATTCGTCAACATTGCAGGTTGTCGGCGACCACATCCTGGTGCCCGTAAACACTGGGTGAAACGTATGCGCCGAATACAAGTATGTAGGTACTCACGGTCGCGGTTCTGTTACGGAACCGCGCGCGTCAGCAAGCGGCCACTCGCTAGTACTCTGGCTTTAGTGCACCAGCGTGGCGCGCCCTTCGCCCAAAGGCATTCTCGACCGGGAACTCTTGCTTAGCTTCTTCATGTTGTACATACGGCGGTCCGCTTCCGCTAGCAGCGTATCGGAATCGGTGCTGTCGTCCGGAAAAGACGCGTAACCCACGCTGAGAGTGACCGTCTCTTCGCCGCACGCCTCGATTCCCGCTTCGCGCGCCAGGCGCGACATCGCCTGGACCTTCTCTTCTACCGCGTCCACCGCCATGCCCGGCATGGCCACGACAAACTCGTCCCCACCCAACCGGGCCACTACGTCATACTCCCGGCTGCTCTCCTTCAATCCCTTGGAGAACAACTGCAGGACCAGGTTACCCGTGACGTGCCCAAAACGGTCGTTTACCTGTTTGAATCCGTCCAGGTCGCAAACCAGGACGGTGAAGGGAACCATTTGACGCTTGGAGCGGGCAAGTTCGCTCTCCAGCCGCGGAAACAGCGACCGGGTGTTGGCCAGACCGGTGAGGTGATCGGTAGTCGCGAAACTCTCCAGTTCCTGGTATTTCAGCGTGTTCTCGATGCAGAGCCCGACTTTCGAGCTGATTCCCGAAAGGATGCGCAATTGGTCTGGGCTGAACGCATCCGCCCGCGCATGGTACAAGGTCAACACGCCCACTACGCCATTCATGGCCTCCAGCGGAACAGCCAGCGCGGAGCGGAGAACGCTGAATTTCGACGGGTTATTGAGATATCCCGGCTCCACAGACGGATTTCCGTTGATCACGGCCTTGTTGTGCTTGGCCACCCATCCCGACAAGCCTTCTCCAATGGGAATAGCGAGCGAAGAGAACAGGATCTGATCCTGTCCTTCCACGTATGCCGGTATTAACAGACCGGCACGGCACTCGTAAACGGCAATCGCATCAAACGAAATCATCGCTTTCAGACGCTGCGCCAGCACCGAAAGCGTTTCCACCAGATTGAGGGAGTTCCCCAGGTCCTTCACCAGCTGAAGCATGAACTGGGCTTCTTGACCGGCGGCCGCGATCTGGGCCACGTAGTCGTCAGTTGAAGCGCGCTCCACGCCCGTCGCCGGGCCCCCACCGCGCGTCACCTTGAATTCGGTGGACGGCCTGGTTTTGTTCTTGTCCAGTTTCGCTTCCTCTTCCAACTCCCGATAGTGGGACTTCAGCACCGCAACCACTCGCGGATCGTAGCTCTTGCCCGATTCGCCGATCACCACGTCCATGGCCTCATGCAAAGAAACCGCGCGGCGGTATTGCCGGTCGGAAGCCAGCGCGTCCAGGCAATCCACGGCTGCCAGGATGCGCGCCCCCAAGGGGATTTCCTCCCCTCGCAAGCCCAGCGGGTAGCCGGTGCCGTCCCATTTCTCGTGATGGGCTCTGACGATGGGCGCGACGGGGTAGGGAAAGTCCACCTTTTCCAGGATCTCGGCGCCCACCAGCGGATGGATCTTCATCTTCTCGAACTCCTGCATGGTCAATTTGCCCGGCTTCGAGATGATGTGCTCCGGCACTGCCAGTTTCCCAATATCGTGGAGCACGGCTGCCGCCCGCAGCGCCTCCAGTTCCATGTCCTCGATCCCCAGAATCTGCCCGATTTTCACGGCGTAGTGTTGCACCCTTTGCAGATGTGCGCGCGTGGTTTGGTCCTTGGCTTCGATGGCCAGCGCCAGCGCTTCGATGGTGCGAAGGTGGAGCGAGTTCATCTGCTCCACATGTGCCTTCTCCGTTTCCAATCGGCCCAGATACAGGTGATAAGAGCGGTAGATCACATAGCAAACCGGCAGGACTGTCAGTGAGAACTGCCAACCCATGCTCTTGTTGATGTAACTGATCAGGCAAACCAGGGTGGCGCCGAGCAAATAGTAGGGAAACGACCAGAAGTAACACTCTTTCCAAATCTTGTGGAGCGCTCGCCGCTCCGTCAGAGCAATGACGCAGGCAACCGCCAGCGTATTGGCCATGAAGTAAGCGGTGGCCGACAGCATCAACATGATTGGAAGGCTGTTGCCTAAGGCTGGAGCCAGAGGCGAGTGATAAGCGCTAAATGCCACCGCAATCGCGGTCGCGATCGCCGCCAGATTAAAGAGAATTTGCAGCCCGTTGGGCCGGACTTTCGCGCCCCAGAAGCACTGCACCAGCGCCGCGCTCAGACCCAGAATCATGGTCTGCAAAATGTTGAGTTCGGCCACGCCCAGCAGTATGAAGAGGAAGAACACGGACATCGTCCCGGTCACACCCGGCAGCGTGACCTTGAGGCCGGACGAGACCAAAGCCAGGATCAGGTAACAAAGAAAGCGTGGCAGACCCGTGGTAACGTCTTCCGAGAATGCCTGAAGCAGGGACGCAAGACCGGTGAAGAGCACCAGACCGATGAAGATCCGTGCTGGAATCGACATGGGCTTCATTGATACGCCATTCGTCTATTCGGCTCTTTCCGTCTATATCATTAGGGCATTTGCACTTACAGGCGGCCCTCGGGCCATGCTAAGCCGCTTGCCTCAGTTCCCGGGCCGAGCCGGAATCTACCCTCCCGGCGATCCAAATCATGCGGAACGCCTGCGTCATCTCGGTGCCCCAGATAGCCGATGTCCCCTGGCGCGCCCAGGTTTGCCAGATCACTTTGGCGTCCGTCGCGTCGGCTTGTGACTGTCCGCCGTCCACTGCCGCGCAAAATGGCGGCTCGCGAGTTGGTTCAGTAAGAGTGGTCATCGCTGCTCTCTAGAGCACCCCGCGGACCACACATGATCGTTACGTAAGTAGCAGGAAAATAAGCCTGGTTTGGTCTGCCCAGCAAATCGTCCAGCAGCTTTTGGCTAGAAGGGGTTTTTTTGGCTAGCTGGATGAGACACTCTGTCACATCGTCGGGGCAGAGAATCGTAGAAATCCGCGTTTATCGGCGCTTGGCGTTTTATCGGGTGCGCCAGGCTAAGCCTGGCTGGTCTTGTGAGATGAAAGGAACTCACCATGTAAATTACCCATTCGACATGTAGCCAATCGGGCGTGAGGCGGAGCGATCCGCTTTGACGGAGCCCCGAGCGGCAAACCTGTGAGCCGCAATGCAAGTAAAACCGTTTCGGCCTCGTTACGCAAAGGAAGTGGCCAGCCTGCCCGATTGGGTGAAGCCTGATACCGGCGATGAAGCAATGGGGGAACGCAGTCGTCGGACTTCCCGGGGTGAGAGGGTGCAGCGCGCAGGGACAGATCAGCCGAGGAACCTGGGAGGTCCGGCAAGGGGAGCGGCGTGGGGACACAAAGCAACTGCCAACGGGAATAAATAACCGGGGGCAGCCCGTGCCGGGAGTCGGAGAGGCCCATAGTAGCGGGGAAGTCCGGTAATGCGGATGGAGCCAAGGGGCCTCGCTGAAAACAAGCTGAGTAAGAGGAAAGGAGAACCGCTTGGGAGAACCCACTACGGAAGAACCGGTGATACCGGAGAAACTCTCTTTGCTGAGACAAAAGCTGCATCAGAAGGCGAAGCAGGAACCGCAGTTCCGGTTTTACGTGTTGTACGACCGGATTTATCGGCGAGACACACTGGAAGAGGCTTGGCGGCGGGTGCGTGCCAATCGTGGCGCAGCGGGCGTGGACGGCGTCTCGATCGACCAGATCGAAGCGCGGGAAACGGGCGTGAGCGGGTTTATTGGAGAGATTCAGGAAGCCCTGCGAGCGAAGACCTACAGGCCGCAACCAGTGCGCCGCGTGTACCTACCGAAAGCCAACGGAAAGGCGAAGGAGATACCCGAACGAGAAGTTCGATTTTCTAGGCTATGGTTTTCAGCCGAGAAGATCGAAGAATCGGTTCGGCAAGTACTTCATCAACTTCAGCCCGGCCATTTCCGACGAAGCGGGGAAAGCGATCCGCGAGGAGATTCGAAGCTGGGATCTGGATTTGCGCAGTGACAAGCAGATCGAAGATTTGTCGCGGATGTTCAATCCGAAAATCCGGGGTTGGTTGCTATATTATGGGCGGTATTACCGCTCGGCGTTGTATCCGTACATGCGACAACTGGACCGCTCTCTGGCCCGTTGGGCGTATCGGAAGTACAAAAAGCTGCGTGGTCATTTACGGCGGGCAACACATTGGATTGCGCGCATTTCGCGCCGTGATTCGAAGTTGTTCGCGCGCTGGCGGATGGGCGTGCGGCGTGGCTCCATGGCGGGAGCCGTATGAGCTGAGAGGTTCAAGTACGGTTCTGAGAGAGCCCGTGGGTGAGACTCCCGCGGGCTACTCGCCTTGTGGTGTTGGCGAAACGGCTGGGATCGGAGACCATCGAG
>DATFZA010000160.1:0-17076 GCA_035314765.1 Bryobacteraceae bacterium | reverse complement strand
GGCCACTGTGTTGCTCTCCGGCTGCCGGAAGATATTCAACAGCACCGCGGGCTTGCCATTGGCCGTCACGATCGTGTAGAGGGGCATCACGGAAGAGTGCACCGTGGCGACGTCGCCGACACGGACCGGTACGCCGTTCTGTGAGGTGCGGACCACGATGTTGGCGATCTGGGCCGGATCGCGCACCTGGCCGCTGACCAAAGTCAAGGACAACTCGTGATTGTTCTCGATCAGGCCCGGCGAATCGATCATGTTGCTCTTGGCTACCGCATCCAAAATGCCCGGAACCGAGACTTGCGCCTGCAAAAGTTTGGCCGGATCCGGCTCGATTTGAAACTCCGGCACCTGTCCGCCCTGCACCACCACCATCGAAACTCCATTCACGCGATTCAGGCGCGGTTTGATGGTGTAATTGGCCAACTCCCAAAGCTGGGTCTGTGGCATGGAACTGGAAGTCAGGCCGTAGCCGAGAATCGGAAAGGCGGCAAAGGTGAGACGGTTCGCGACCAGTTTGGCGGCCGGCGGCAGCGACGACTGAACGCGCGCCAGCGCCGCGTTGACGTATTGCAGCGTCTGGAACATGTCCACCTTCCAGTTGAAGAACAGGTTGATTTCCGCCGATCCGCGGCTGGTGGTCGAACGCACCTGCTCCAGCCCGGGAACGCTGTTCATCGCTTCTTCAATGGGCCGCGTCACCGTCACTTCCATCTGGTTGATGGGCGCAACTCCGGCGTCCACGCCCACCACGATGCGAGGGAAATTGGTAGCCGGGAACACGGCCACCGGAATGGTGAAAGCCAGGTAGATTCCGCCGGCGATCAGCGCGAGGATGACGAAGATGATGGGCTGCGAAAACCGCGCGGTCCAATGCTCGTTCATTTCTCGTCGGCGCTCTCTTCTTCTTCCGCCGGGGCTTTCTGCACCGCAACTTTGGCCTTGTCCTCCAGGCCCAGCCCTCCCGAGGTCACCACCTGGTCCCCGGCCTGAAGACCAGTGACAATCTGCACCCGGTTTCCTTGCCGCACGCCCACCGAAACTTTGCGTTCTTGTGCACGGGAATCGGCGCCCACCACCATCACCTTCTGCCCGCCTTCATCGGAATTGAGCAATGCCGACGCAGGCACGATGATGGTGTCCTGAATGGTCTCAGCGATAATGTTCACGCGGACCGACCCGCCCGGTTTGAGCTTCTCACCGGGGTTCGCCGCTTGCACCCAAACCTCCACGGTGGTTGTATTGAGATCCACCGAGGGGCTGACCACGGTCACCTTGGCCGGAATGTCGCCGTCTGGTCCGGAAATGCGCGCGGACCGGCCCACTTGAATAGATCCCGCTTCTTTCACCGGAACGTTGGCGCGCGCGATCACCTGCGAAATATCGACAATCGAAATTATCGGCGAACCGCTGGCCGCCATTTCGCCGGGATAGAGAGGACGGTCGGAAACGATGCCGTTGATGGGGCTGCGAACCTCGGCATACCCCAGCATGACGCTGGCGCTTTCGTAATGCGCTTTGGCCGCCTTCATCTGCGCTTCCGCGCCGCGCGCGGTCTCACGTTGGCTCACCTGATTGATCGCCTGCAAATGCCGCTGGGCGGTTTCGAACGTGCTCTGCGCCTGCACCATGGCGACTTTGGCGTCATCCACCAGTTTTTGCGCCAGCGCCCCTTCTTTTTGCAGAGCCACGCGATTGTCGTACAACTTCTTGGCCGCATCCAAAGCCTGCGCGGCCGCCTGAACGTCGGCTTGCGCCTTGGTTTTGTCTTCCGGAAGGGTGGCGCCGGTGGTAGTCTGGTAGGCCGCCTGCGCAGACTCATATTGTTCTTTGCCTTCACTGGCTGCGGCCGCCAAGTCGCGGCTTTCCAGCTCCGCCAGCAATTGCCCGGCGCGCACATGATCTCCCCGGTTAACGAGAATGCGCTTCACGGGAGCGCTGATCTTAGAAGTGATGTTGGCCTGGTTGATGGGATACAGAACCGCGTCCGCGGTAACCAGATGGTCGATCGCGCCGCGTACCGCCGGTTCCGCGGTGACCGGCGTGGGCACTTCCTGATCCGCCTTTTTTTCCTCCTGTTTGCCGCAGCCGCTCAGGAGCATGGCGATGACGATCGGCAACAGCAATGCGATGTGTTTCATGTCAAGAGCTCCCCGTCAGGATTCGCAGATTGGCGAGCGCCACCCGATACCGCGCCAGACCGTCGTCCAGCGCGTTGCGGGACAGCGAAACGGTGTTCTGGGCGTCCACGACCTCGAGCGCCGTGGCCTCCCCGGCTTGATAGCGCAGCAGCGTCAGGCGAAGACTCTCCACGGCCAGATCCGCCGAGCCGCGCAGCGAACCGATTTGCGCTTGCGCCGTGCGCGCCTCCGCTTGGTAGGCTGCAAGATTGCTGTCGAGAGTGCGCTGCGCCAGGGAAAGATCCAGTTGCGCCTGATCCCGCTTTAGCTCGGCCTGCTTGACCTTGCTGTGGGTCGCGCCCCAATTCCAAACCGGGATGTTGAGCGTGGCCACCACGGAATAGCCCAGATTTCGCCGCTCTCGCGACGTGATCGCGAACTGATTGGCATCGATGCCGTAGTAGAAATCCAAACCGAGCGAGGGCAAATATGCGTAACGGGCCACATTCACTTCATAGCCCGCCTGCTCCACGCCGGCCTTCGCCGCCTTGACATCGGGGCTCAATTCTATCGCCTGGCCGTGCACCTCGCTGGGCAGAGGCGGCAGGGCCGCTTCCCGCAAATCGTCGACCACGTTGAAGCCGGCGCTGAAGTCGGGAAAGATCAGGACTGCTAAGGCGATCTTCGCCTTCTCGATGGCCAGTTGCGCGTCCAGCGCATCGCGCCGCCGCTGTTGAAGATCGATTTGCGACTTGATCACGTCCGCATGCGCCACTTCGCCGCCTTTTTCCTGTTTTTGGGTGATATCGAAGAACCGCTCCGCCTCCTGAACGCTGATTTCTAGATTCTTGAGCTTGTGTGCAGCCGACACGATCGCGTAATAATCCTGAATTACGGTCGCATTCAGCCCTCGAGCCGCGATCTCCACCTTGGCCCGCGCGACCGCCTCCGCCGCCATCGCCCGTCGAATTTCCCCCCTGCGAACGGCGGAAAGCAGTTCCTGGTGCACTACCGCCTGCTCGTTATACACGTGGACTCCGTCATTGGCGACAAACACGCCGCTGGGCGTGCGATCGCCTTCGGTATAAATGTACTGGTTGAACGCGTTCAACGATGGCAAGGCGGCGGCGCGCGCCTGCACGCGGTCCTCTTTTGCCTGCAGGGCCGCCAGATTCGCGCTTTGAATCTGGCCAGAATATTGCCGGGCGCGTGCCAACGCATCTTCTAGGCTGACAGTTAAAGGAGTTTGCCCCAGACCTAGAGAGGACGCTGCGACGGCAATTAGCACGCCGCGAACTTGAGTCCGAACAGCTATCACAGCAGTTTTCCCTTGGGCGCTCGGCCCCAATCCAGGTTTTCTAGAGTGCGGCTCATGGATCGCGTGCTAGCAGTCTCCTTAGACTAAGTGAACTACGCCAGCCTGAAGAGAAGCTGAAGACGCCCAACGCCGCAATCGCCGAGACAACCGTGCTGATGACTTCGGGCGCGCACCGGCAACACACCGACGAGGCGGGACCGCCTGGGTTCTAATCTGTGTTCCGGCACCGCCGCGTCCGCATCTGATGAGCACAGCTTGGGGTGAATCTTGTTATGATAAATAAGGATTGAGTGCAAGGCATCGACGGGTCGGTCACGGCCCGTAACCGCATGAAAAGCTTTGCTTGCCCCCCGATCCCCTCCGTGCTACACTTTGATTGTAGGAGAACTCTATGAATATTGTCTTCGACACCAACACCGACGGAGTGAGCGGCTAAACACGGTCTTTCCCTCCGGTTGCGTTCATGCGGCCGTAAACCTCCAGCGTGAACTGTAGCTGGTCCTCTGTGTAGTTCGTCGCTTCGTAAGTCCACCCCAAAAAATTGGATGCGTCTGGGCCGTATGGCGTGAGGCGGGCTCCAGGTACGTTTTGTTCAGGCTTAACCAGGAGTTCGCCAGCGCCGGATTCCATCTTGTAGGTCCGTACCAAGTGCTCTACCGGAGACCGAAGACTGAAGCTTGAGAGTTCGGAGCCGTTCTTCAGCAGGGTCCAGTATTTCGGCCAGCGGTAAGTCAGCCGAATCTTTCTTGGTTCCAACTCAGCCGGCTCAATTGCGGGTAAGAAAAATAGCACAACATGCTTGGCCCAGGGGTCATTCCGCGAGATCAGGTAGACGATCTCATAGTCCTTTCCGCTCTCGTCTCTTACCTGAAAGTCGAGTTCGCTAACGAAGTTTACCGGCTGCGCCTCCGGTTCCGGGCGGATAGTGATCTCCCAATAGAAAATTTTATCTCCAGCGGTCTTGATATGAAATAGCCGGTCGGCGTGCAAATCGCCGTTCTTGAATATGGTCAAATCCTCTTGCACACGTGTGAAGGTCTTGCGTATTTTCTGGTTGGGCGGATAGAGCCGGTTTACGATGCGCCTCGTCGAGTAGACCAGGCTAGTTAACTCTTTCTCCGCATGCACGGCTAAATCTTTTGCGTTTGAAACCGAGGTGGGCGCTAATTCAAGCGGACCTGCCTCGAGTAGAAAAATGGAATTGTCGGCCTCGGGGTGGGTTGCCTTCCAGCCGCGCTTGTCGCGCTCGTCGAGCGATGTCCAGAAGTCGGCCGTCACGGCAATCCCACCGGAGGCGGCCTTGGAAGAAACGTCATCGGCCCGGAGCACGGCGCCCCCCGTGGCCGCGCGGTAACGGGTCTTTAGAACTGGTCCGTTCGAAACACCGATGCGGATGGGAATCTTCTCTTGGAACGCCGCATCTCTGAGAGCACCGGCGAACAGCCATGCCCTGGATGCGCTGTCTTCCTTTCCCGAATCGAACACCAGGTATCCGCCGTCGCCAGCCGGTCCAAAGTGACCCGGCGGCAACTTCAAACTGGACACGCGGTCTTCCACGATGCGAGAAAGTCTTTCGGCCAAAGAGGTTTGCTGCGGCTGCGTCTGCTCGGAATAGCGCTCTATATCGAAAACCACGATGTCGGCGCCAAAGGTCTCGGCCTTGCGCCGCGATCCGGCCGGACGCGGGGCAAGGTTATTGGGCTCCCGAGAACTGTCGCCTGTGACGAGGTGATACTTGAAGCTGGTGCGTTTGACCTGGCAGGAACTTTCTGGCCCGAACTTGAATTTCGCGCTCGCGGCCATCGTATCGCCCTTGACCTTGGTGTCGACAACCACATGTCCTTTCAACTCCAGCGCGCTCGCCATTCGGGCGGCAATATTGATCGCCGGAGCGGTAACGTTCCATTCGCTCACGTTGTAGATGCGTTCGAAGTGGCCCCAGCTTACGCCGATGGAAACTTCGATATGCGCCTGCGTCAAATCCCGTATCAGACTCTGCGCGGCTGCCACGGCGCTTTCCGCCTGCGCAATGCGGATCGCGCCGCCGTATGGGCTCGGAAACCAATCGTCCTGTTCGACGCGCGACAGCAAGGCTTCGTCCAGCCGATCGATCAGGGCGACGGCCTTGGATACTTGAATATCTGTTCTTAGGGCCCACATTTTCACGAATACAGCACACGCACGCCCGCTCGCGGGAGGGACGTTCGTGCGCTTAGGGCGCGTCTTGAAGGCGGGATTACTGCGCGTTACCATTGCTCGATTATAGTCGAGTTGATCGCCTTTCTTTTTTTGAGCCAATGTTAATTACGCCAGCTTAGAGATACGCTGAGGGAACTTTCCCCCTGAAGCAAGTGTCCAAATCAGCATGGCTATGGCGATGGGCCAATCAAAACAGAAAGCGGAAATGAACGTGACTCCGTTGATTGATGTTTTGCTGGTCCTGCTGATCATCTTCCTGGTCGTTTTACCGGAGCAATCGAGAGGGCTGAAATCACTCGTTCCCGAGGACAACCCCAACGCAACCCAGTCGCGGCCGAGCGACGACATTGTCATCAGCGTCTCACGCGATCAAAAACTTCGGCTCAATCAGGAAGAAATCTCGCTGGCCAATCTGGATGACCACCTAAGAGAACTTCTCAAGCTTTCTCCCGATCCCGTGATCTTCGTGCGCGGCGACCGGGATATCGACTTCGGCGACATTGCTCAGGTTATCGATGTCGCCAGAGGCGCGGGCATCAGCAGGGTTGGCTTGATCACGCACTGAGCTTGTCCAGATCATCGGCCTCGCCGAACTTGACGCCTCTCAGCGCCGGGTCGATACTCCTGAGCAGCCCGGTGAGCACGCCTCCGGCGCCCACCTCCACAAACTCTGTCACGCCTTGCGCCGCCAGATAGCGGATCGATTCCGTCCAGCGCACCGGGTTCGGAACCTGCTGATACAGACCTTCGCGCGCGTCCGCGCCTTTCGTGATCGGCTGGGCTTGCCAGTTATTGATCAGCGGCACGAGAACATCGTGGAACTCCGTCGCATTGAGATCCGCGGCCAACTTTTCCTGCGCCGGCTTCATCAGTGCGCAGTGAAATGGCGCACTCACGGGTAACAGGATAGCCCGCTTCGCGCCTGCGGCTTTGGCCAACTCTATGGCCCGATTCACGGCGCCTGCATGACCGGCGATCACAATCTGGTCCGGCGAATTGAGATTGGCCGCGCTCACGATCTCATCCTGCGCGGCTTCTTTGAGGATGGAGTCCAATTTCCCTTCTGGGAGTTTGAGCAGCGCGGCCATTGCGCCTACGCCTAGTGGCACTGCGTCCTGCATGTACTGGCCGCGCTTGCGCACCAAGCGCAGCGCATCCGGGAAGCTTAACGATCCGGCGGCGACCAGCGCCGAATACTCGCCCAAGCTGTGGCCGGCGACAAAATCGGGAACAGTGCCGTTTTCTCTAAGGACACTTTGCGCCGCGGTAGAAACGGCCAGCATCGCTGGTTGCGTGTTCTCGGTGAGTTTGAGCTTGCCGTCCGGCCCGTGAAAGCAGAGCTCCGACAACTCGAACCCCAGAGCTTCGTCCGCTTGCTCGAAAATTTGCCTCGCCACCGGATAATGCACGGAGAGGCTTTTGCCCATGCTGGCGTATTGCGAGCCTTGGCCGGGAAACAGGAACGCCCGCTTCACTTCGTCAGCACCGCATTTACGCGCGCCGTCAGTTCTTCCAGTTGCTCACGGAGTTGCGCGTAGCGTTCTACGACGTCCTGCCCGATCTTCTGATCGGTCGCATTCGTCACGCTGTAGAGATACGTGATATGCGTCTGGAGCGCCGGCTGACTGTAACGGATAGGCGGCGTGATCAACTGCGCGGTGACGTCCTTCAGCCTCGGCTCGTCCTTCGCGGCTTTGACCCGCGCCACTAGCTTGTTGCACTCGCTCACCAGATCCCGCACCCGCAGATCGTGTTCAAACTGTTCGCGTAGATCGGCGGTTGTAACGCCATCTTTGGTGATGCGCGGATCTTCTATTACCGTGAGCGATTGCGTTTCGACCATCGACCCGACGGTGAGCCGCACTGAATACTTGCCGGGAACCGCAACCGGTCCATCGGGGCCCTCCGGCCGCCGGGCGCTTATCCACGGGCCCGGGTAGCGCAGGTCCCAGGTGAAGCGATGAAATCCAGCGGTTTTCTCTAGACGCGTGGGGCCACTGCGTACGCGGAAGGGATTTTCCTCGTCATCGTCGCCACCCGCTTCCGGGCGTTCCTCGTTTTCAGCCGCGGCGCTGGTGAATGTGCGGACCGGCTTGCCCGCTGCATCGAAGACTTCGACTTTGATGTCGCCAGCCGGCGCGTCCGGCAGATAATAGTCGAGCATGGCGCCCGGGCGCGGGTATTGGACTCCGGTGCGGGGCCCGAGTCCACCGCCGCGTTGCGGCGTACGGATCGCTTCCCGCGGGGCAAACAGCACCGGCTTGCCGATGTCGGCGCTTTGTTCCAGCGGCGTGAGATTGTCCAGAATCCAGAACGACCGGCCTTGCGTCGAAAGCACCAGGTCTTTATGCGCGATCTTGATATCGGTCACCGGCGTGGCGGGGAGATTCATCTGGAACGGCTGCCACTTTGCGCCGTTGTCAAAAGAAACATACATTCCGAATTCCGTTCCGGCGTAAAGCAGGCCAGCGCGGTCCGGATCTTCCCGAAGCACCCGCGTTGGTTCATCCGCCGCGATTCCATCCACAATTCGCGTCCAGGTTTTGCCGAAATCGTCGGTCCTATAGAGATAAGGCGAAAAATCACCGAGCAAATAGCGATACATCGCTACATATGCCGTTCCCGCACGACGCGGACTCGCCTCGATATTCTGCACGCGGCCGCCCGGCGCCAAGTCTTTCGGAGTGACATTGGCCCAGGTCTTGCCATCATCGCGCGTCACGAAGACCAGGCCGTCGTTGGAGCCGGTCCAGATGACGCCCTTTTGCACCGGCGATTCCCGAATCGCGTATAAGGTGCTGTAAACTTCTTCGCCAGTAGCGTCGCGCGTGATGGGTTCGCCGCTGGCTTCCTGCGTGCCCTCGGGGTGCGCCGTCAGATCCGGAGAAATCTTTTGCCAATGCACGCCGCCATCGACGGAGCGGTGCACAAACTGCGAACCATAATAAACAGCGTGCGGCGGGTGCGGAGAGACCTCCATGGGCGACACGCGCTGAAAGCGGTAAATTAACGTTGCGCCGCCGTTGCCGTAGAGCGATTCTGCGCCGATCCAATAACGCTCTTCGTTACTAGTCGTCATGTTCTGCTGGCTGAACTGGCCCTTGCAGCCGCCATAGACGATCTCCGGCCTCACCGGGTCGGGGATAATCGGGCCCGTTTCGCAGCCCGGACCAATGCGGAATTCCTGGCCGCTAGAGAGTGGAAGGCTGGGCACGATGACGGTGGTGTTGTCCTGTTGAGCGCCGTAGATTCGATAAGGATATTGGTTATCGAGCGCGACCTGGTAAATCTCGGCCGTGGGTTGGTTATACTGCGTGCTCCAGATTTTGCCGCCATCGATGGAGACGTTCGCTCCGCCATCATTGGACTGGATCATGTAATCGGAATTTCTCGGATTGATCCAGACTTCGTGATTGTCGCCATGCGGCACAGGCGCGCGCTTGAACGTTTTGCCTCCGTCCGTGCTTTTGAACCAGCCTTCATTTCCGACATACACGATGTCCGAGTTGTTCGGATCGACGCCCAGCGTGGAGTAATAAAACGGCCGGGTGGTCAGATTGCGAGCCGCATTGATGAGCGTCCAGGTTTTGCCGTCATCCTCGGACCGGTACAATCCGGAGCCCGGCTTTGCTTCGACCAACGCGTAAATACGCTCGGGCTTGGAAGCGGAGATGGCCACGCTGCTGCGTCCGAATAAGCCGGTTGGCAGGCCTCCGCCGAGTTTGTGCCAGGTGTCGCCGCCATCGGAGCTGCGATAAATGCCGCCTTCCATCGCGCCGCTGATGATGGTCCAGGGCTTGCGCTGGCCGTGCCACAGGCAGACATAAACGATGTTGGGATTATTGGGCGCTAACTGCAAATCCGCCGCGCCCGCGCTGTCGGAGATGGTGAGCACCTGTTTCCAATTGGCGCCGCCATCCGTCGACCGATAGACGCCGCGCTCTTTGTTGGACACAAACGGATTGCCCTGCGCCGCAACGAACACCATGTCCGGATTACCCGGATTCACGCGAATGGCCGAGATCTGGCCCACATCGCGCAGACCAATAAACTTCCAAGTCTTGCCGGCGTCAGTCGACTTGTAAAGCCCGCGTCCGATCGAAACGTTGCTGCGAATTTTGGACGAGCCAGTCCCGGCGTAAACTATGTCCGGGTTCGATTGTGAAACCTCGATCGCGCCCATCGAGCCGACGGCGATTTGTCCATCGGACACGTTAACCCAATTGACGCCCGCGTCGGTGGTTTTCCAAACGCCGCCGCCGGTCGAGCCCATGTAAAACGTGAGCGGCTGCGAGGGCACTCCGGTGATGGCGGTCACGCGTCCACCGCGCTCCGGACCCACCATCCGGTACTTCATGTTCGACCAAAGAGCGGGGTCGGCGGCGTAAACGGCCGTGATCGCGAACAGTATAGTTGCGGTTCTGTAGTGGCGCATGGCGTGTGGAATGACCCTACATTCTAGCAAAGCCCTCTTGCTCCCAATTGCTTGTGTTCGCGGTCCGGAACATAATCCGTGTTCGCTACCATGGGGGCGGACTATGCGGTCATTCCTGCTAACGATTACGCTAGCCTGTTCGCACGGCCTGTTCGCGCAAGCCGGATTCTCCCTCAAAGACGGCGACACCGTGGTCTTTTACGGCGATAGCATCACCAATCAGCGTCTGTACACGACCTTCACTGAGGCGTATGTCCTCACTCGATTCCCGAACCTGAACGTACGCTTCGTCAACTCCGGGTGGCCGGGCGATCAGGTCGACGGAGGCGCCGGCGGACCCATCGACGTTCGCCTCGCACGGGATGTCTTTGTCTACCGCCCCACCGTCGTGACCGTCATGCTCGGCATGAACGACGGCCGTTATCGCGCTTTCGACCCCGCCATCTTCAAAGCGTACAGCGCTGGGTACGAGCACATCGTCAAGGCCTTGCGCGAAAACACGCCCAATGTTCGCATTACCGCCATGGAGCCGTCCCCATACGATGACGTGACGCGAGTTCCGCAGTTCGATGGCGGGTACAATGGCGTGCTCACCCGCTTTGGCGGCTTCGTCCGGGAACTTGCGGCACGTGAGCATTTGCAGTGCGCGGACCTGAACAGCAGCGTCGTCGCCATGTTGCTCAAGGCCAACGCGACCGATCCTTCGTTGGCGCAGCAACTGATTCCAGACCGCGTGCACCCCGCGGCAGCAACCCACTTCATCATGGCGGAGGCGCTACTCAAAGCGTGGAATGCGCCTGCCGTTGTATCGGCGGTCGAAATCGACGCCTCGTCGCGCATGTTGCGAACGGCGGCCAATACATCCGTTTCGGTTCTACCAGACGATCCTGTCCTCGCATGGACGCAGATCGACGCCGCTCTTCCCATACCCCTGGAGAGATCTTCCTCTAAGGAATTGCTGGAGCTGGCGTTTTCCTCTTCAGACTTCATCGACGCGCTGGATCGTGAAATGGTGACCGTCACCGGGCTCGCGCCGGGTCGATATGCGCTCAAGATCGATGGACAGACGGTGGTGACGCACTCAGCGGATCAGTGGCGCGCCGGAGTGAACCTCGCCGAAGCAGACACGCCGATGTCGAAGCAGGCGGATGAGGTCCTTCAGCTCATCTATCGCCACAACAACTTGCATTGGGCGCGTTGGCACATCGTTCAGACGTCCTTTGAAACCGAAAAACCACCGAGCCTGGATGCGGCGATGGCCGCGCTCGATACGCTGGAGCGCGAAGTGGTCGCCATGGCTCGCGCGAAAGCGCAGCCGAAGCCGCATCGTTACGAACTGGTCGGGGTCGAATAGCATTTCGCCGATCGCGCGACGGCTGGAGGTCGAAGCTGGCGTTCGAGATCGACTCCGTGCAAGACCACGATGATTGGCCGTCGGGTAGAACCCCGGCTGCTGTGGCGCTTGGCAAGCTGGGCGGTGCTCAAGGGCGGCGCGGCGCGGGCTGCGGCACTGTCGCCCGCGAAGCGGAAGGCGATTGCGAAGAAGGCTGCTCAGGCACGGTGGAAGCAGCGCTAGGTTTGGGTTTCGAACAGGCTTCCTTGCGACTCAATCTGCATTGGCTACCGGAGCTTCGGAAAGAAACTTCAGGAGTGGTATTTTCTCGAAGTGAGCGCGGTTATACGTTAAGAGCGTGAGCGAATGGCGGAGGGCACAAGCAGCGATCCCTAGGTCGTTTGGCGCGACGGCATTACCGGACTTGGACAGTTCTGCCTTCAGTTCAGAATAGACGCTACAAATTGCATCGTCAAACGGGATGATGAGGACCGAGCGAAGCCGCGCTGCAAGATCTTCCCGCTTATTTTTAGAACCAGCCGCGCTTGTGACCCAGAATCTCAACTCGCGTATGGGAGATCGAAGACATCGTATCGGCGATCGAAGCTCATGAAGACACACGACCCGCGCTTGCGGGGAGTGATAATAACAAGAATGCCAAAGGTCCTCCTCTTTCTTCTCCTAGCCAGTGCCGCCTGGCCGGACAATCTTCCGCCTGAAGCCGACCGCCACCTGGCACTTGAGATCTATAAGCAACTGATCGAGATCCCTTCCGGTTTCACCACTGGCGCAACCACTCCCGTGGCCGAAGCCGTGGCGGCGCGGCTGCGAGCGGCCGGTTTCCCGGACTCCGACATCTTTCTGGGCGGGGCGATTCCCAAGAAATTCAACCTGGTGGTTCGCTATCACGGCACAGGCTCGCGTAAGCCGATTCTGCTGCTGGCTCACACCGACGTGGTGGAAGCCAAGCGGGAAGACTGGACCCTCGATCCGTTTGTGTTTCTGGAAAAAGACGGCTACTTCTACGGCCGCGGAACTTCCGACGACAAGGCGCAGGCGGCGGTCTGGATCGCGAATCTGATCCGCTACAAGCGCGAAGGTTTCAAGCCCGGCCGCGACATCATCGTTGCGCTGACGGCGGATGAAGAAGGCGGCGGTCCTTACAACGGAGCAGATTGGCTGATCAAGCACCAGCGCGAACTGGTGGACGCCGAATTTTGTTTGAACGAGGGCGGCTGGGGCGAATCGGTGGATGGTAAGCGCGTTGCCAACGATATCCAGGTGAGCGAAAAATCGTATGTCAATTTCCGGATCGAAGTGCACAACAAGGGCGGACACAGCTCCATGCCAGTGCCGGATAACGCCATCTATCATCTGGCGGGGGCGCTCCACCGGCTCTCTGAATTCAACTTCCCGCTCAAGACCAATGAAGTGACGCGAGCCTACTTTCGCGAATTGGCTAAGATCGAGCACGCTCCTGTAAAGGCCGACCTCGAACAAGTGGCCGCGAGTTCCCAGGAAGCCATGCAGCGCGTGGCAAAACTCTCTCCGGCGTGGAACTCGATGCTGCGGACCACCTGCGTCGCCACCATGCTCGAAGGCGGCCACGCCCAGAACGCGCTGCCGCAGTTGGCCGCCGCGAACATCAATTGCCGCGTGTTGCCGGAAGATGAGATCGCCTACGTACAATCGACGCTCAGCAAAGTGTTCGCCGACGACCAGGTCGGCATTCAGCTGGCGGGCGAGTTCGAGAAAGGTCCGTCCTCGCCGCTACGCCCGGACATTCTCAAGGCCGTGAGCCGGATCACCGATACCATGTGGCCCGGCGTTGTCACCGTTCCGATGATGGTCACAGGCGGGACAGACGGGAGATACTTCCGGTCGGCGGGCATTCCCACCTATGGGGTTCAAGGCTTCTTTATGGATCGCAACGACGTGCGCGCCCACGGCCGGGACGAGCGCATGGGCGTGGAGGCATTCTACCAAGGCCAGACGTTTTTGTACAACTTAGTGAAGGAGCTCAGCAAATAACCATGTCTAATCAAGGTCTAATCGAGCAGGAGTTTATCAGGTAGCAATCCTCGGCGCCGGGTTCGCGGGACTCGGCACCGCGCGATAACTCCTACCCTGGATGCGCGTCGCGACATTCCTTCGCTGCAAGTATTAGTACTCGTTTGATCAGCCGCCGGACGGGAGCCACGTCCAACTCATGCAGGCGGCCATCGGCGGTTCTGACTCTGCCGGGTTCGATCGACGCGCTCCGCTCCGCTCCGTGACCAGTTTCACATTTGGGCCGCATCGTTACCCGAAAAAATCATCCGACAGGAGAATTCGTTTGCAACCCAGCGGGTAGCCCGGGATCAGGAGCACTGTCCCGCGCGCTTGTCATCGAGACGCTGGAATGCCAGTTCCGTCATGTTCCGGAAGCGATGATTCATTTGAACAGCGCCCGTGCCTTGGAAGCGCCGCGGCCGGCCGAGGATTATAATGCAGCTACCGCACACGTGGAAGTTGCGGACTATGACGTGGGGCAGATTGATAATCTGCCGCTGGAGTTTCTACATCTCTGAACCATGTAGACGGAGGTGCTACTTGATTCAAGCCGTCAGCAGCATCTCGTGGCACAGGCTTTAGCCTGTGCCGCCTGTGCCGCGGGATGTCAACCTGCGGGCACCCCTTTATACTTCACCACTACCAGCGTGATGTCGTCGGCCGGCGGCGCGCCGCTGGTGAACTCGGTCAGCTTCCGGATCACAGTGGCGATCATACCCTGGGCGGGCTCAGCGACGCACTCGCGCAAGGTCGCCGCCAGCCGTTCCTCGCCGAATTCTTCGTCCGCGTCTGCCCGCGAGGCCTCTGTCACGCCATCGCTGAATAACACCATCAAATCGCCGCGCTCCAGCTTGCAGGTGCTTTGCGCGATCTCCGAACGCGGCAGGATGCCGAGAATCAGTCCCGTGGTCTCCAGACTTTCCACCGAGCCGTTAGCGCGCACCAGCAGCGGCGGATTGTGTCCGGCGTTGCAGTAAGTCATCTCGCCGGTTGCCGGATCCAACACTCCCAGAAAGAATGTGATGAAGCGGTTGTTCGGGCAACTGGTGTGGATGATGCGATTCAGCCGCGTCACGCGGGAGGCCAGATCGGTGTATTCTTCGAACAAAACCTGCACACGCGCCTGCAGGCTGGATACCATCAGGGCCGCCGGCATGCCTTTGCCGGCCACATCGGCCACCAGCAATCCAACCCGCCCATCCGGGTAGGTCAAGAAATCGTAGTAGTCGCCGCCTACCGTATGGCAACTGGCGTTATAGCCGGCAATATCCACTCCCGGCAGCACGGGAGCTTTTTCCGGCAACAAACGCCGCTGAATCTCCGCGGCCTGCTGCAGTTCGCTGGCCAGCATCTTTTCGGCTTGCTCCACCTCGGCCAGACGCGCGTGCTCAATCCGGATGGCCGCAATGTTCGCCATAACCGTTAGCAGATTGAGGTCGTCCTTGGTGAACTCATGAACGAAATGCGGCGAATCCAGATAAATCAGCCCAATCACTCGCGTGTCCGTCTGCAGCGGCACCGCCAGCATGCTGCGGATCTGTTGCTGCACGATGCTTTGCCTTTCGGCGAATGCTTCGTCCAACTGCGCATCCCTCACCAGCACCGAACGCTTCTCCTCGATTACCCGGTCCCTTACTTCGGAACTCATCTGCAAACCGCCGCCTTTGGCCGCGCGCAGTTGCAATTCCCCATTCTCCAGCGTCATTAGCACGCCGCGTGCCGCCCCTACCGCATCAATCGATAGCTTCAAGATCGTTTCGAACAGCTCTGAAAGCGGCTTGTGCCCGGACAGCTCTTTGCCAGCGTTAATCAAAGCCGCCATGTGACCGCCCCCTTCGAGTCCCTTCAGGCTCTCGGCCACGGTCGTGGAAACGGGAGTCGCAGCTTTGCGTTCGACAAAGACCACCGTGTTTGCGGCTAGCGGATTCTCCACCCGATCGGCGAACTCCACGATCAGATGACCGGCGGTGATCCGGTCACTGCGCCCCAACACGTGCGCTGCTGTAATTCGCTCGCCGTTGACAAAGGTGCCGTTCTTGCTGCCCAGGTCGCGAACCACCCACTGCCCGTCCTGCTGTTCCAAAGCAAAATGCTGCCGGGACAGGCCGGAGTCGTCGGGATAGCAGAGTTCGTTACCGCTCGAGCGGCCGACCGTGTAGCGAGGCTGGCTCAAGGACAAAGTTTGGGTCTTGCCGTCGGGCGTGTGGATCAACAGCTCTCGTGTGGTGGATTTGGAGGCCACGGCGCTCATGTGTTTAGCTTAACTGACACATGCGGATTTATCTTCTCTTCGCCGGCAAACCGCGCGACGCGCATGCCAACGCCATGGCCGCGGAGTATGTCAAACGCAGCACTCGTTATGCGCCGTGCGAGATGCGCGAAATCCAGCCGGGGCGTTACGACCCGTGGGCCCGGCATCCCGCCGCGGCGAAAGTGTTGCTGGACCCAAGCGGCAAGCAGTTTGATTCGGCGCATTTCGCGAAAATGCTGGCCCGCCATGAAGAGCAGAGCCGGGAACTGCTGTTTTTCATCGGCGGGGCCGACGGTCACCCGCCTGGCTGGCGCGAGCGCGCCGATCTGCTGCTGTCGCTATCGCCTATGACGTACGCCCATGAGCTGGCCCGCGTGATGCTCGCCGAACAAATCTACCGCGGCTGGACGATCCTGCGCGGGCATCCGTATTCGAAGTAAGTGGGGCAGGTTATTAACCTGCGGCCGATTATCAATCGGCCCAGTGTCTAATTTGACAGCTTCAGCATCCGGCCCCATACGCAATCCCTACCGGCACGAGTCCTTTTCCCGGAACCACCTCCGTCAGTTCCACCGAATACGATTCATAACCGCTGCTATAACGAAGAACATAATATCTGCCGCCAATTTTCCATGCGTTCAAAAATGCATGGGTTTCATCCGGCTTCCATGTACTTTGCGCAAACTCCTGCATCCGCATCTCTTCTGCATGATCCGTTGTGAAAGAAATCAGCCTCAGTTCCGGCCCTTCTTCAATTACCGCATTACACGCAAACAGCGGCAGGTTGTCTTCGTCCCCAACCCAAAGAGCTTCCACAAACAACAACGGTTTGCGTCCCGGTGGACGCCACCGGAAATATCGGATTTGCGGCGCCACGGACACAGGCGCCAAGAACGTCCGATTCATACGCCGGATGCGATCGGCAAATTCCTTGCGAGTATTCGGCTGATCGTTCATCCAATTTTCGTCCTTGACGACTTCGCGTCCTTGCTTGAGCAGGAGTTCCGCTATCGCGGGGGTAGATTCCGCGCTGTTCCAAGCCTCAACCGGCATTATGGGCGTGGTGGAGACCTGCGCTAGGCCAGCGCCCGGCGCAGCCAGGTATTCGCTAGCCCTAAGCCCGGCGATCAGGTTCGACGCCTCGGGATTTTCAAAGTCGGCAATCGCCGCTGCCCAGCCGCCGGTGCCTCCACAGTAGACGACCACGGCCAGTTTTCGGATCACGGCCGTAACTGGTTTTCCCGCGCCCGAATAAATTCGCCACCGATCACCGATATGCCAGAGCGTGGCGGGCTCAGGCGTGAAGTGAGAAATATTCTCAGCCCGCAGTTCGTAAATCGTTTCTCCCGGCTGAAGACGGGCATATTCCGCGAC
>DATFZA010000159.1:0-16191 GCA_035314765.1 Bryobacteraceae bacterium | reverse complement strand
TACCTCGCCAGAGGCGCCTGCTCCAGCGCCACCTGCAACAGGATAATTCCCAACTGACGCTGATCACCGGGTGCGGAAAAAGTCTTGTCGACGGCGATCGTCAGCGTCGCGGAATCGGCTGCTAACTTTGCGGAGCCGGTGGTTAGCGTGTAGGAGCCAGGCCCGCTGTAAATCTGATGCGCGACTTCGTGACCTTCCATCGAAACAGTCACGGTGCGTGCCGGCGCCGCATCGGGAATGTATAAGCGCACGGTGGCGATTGCCAATGGCCCAGGGCTCTTGAGCGAAATGTCGGCTCTAGCGCTCATCCAGCGATATTTGCCGTCCTCCAGCGAATAAACGCCGCTCAGGATTTGTTGTTCCGCCTGCGGGGCGTTCATTGGCAAGACGGAGAGCGATGGCTTGGTATCGAGGATGCGCTCGGCGCGGACGCGGTCGATGTCGGCTGTTGAGATCGCGAATGGCAGCAAGCCGAAAGATGCGCTGGAGTAACCGGACTTTGCGTCGATCGCTACCAGGCGCAGCGGAATCGAAGATGTGATCACTTTTTCGGCGATGACGGCACGCGGGCCGGTGAACCGGACCGTGCCGCCGAGTACGCTCGACACCACGGTTTCGCCGGCATGGACCGCTTGTCCTTCCATTAAAGGCAGACCACCTTGCTGTTCCAGATAGAAGCGGAAACCCCAGTCGGCATTCACCCAGACGGGGTCGTTGGTCGACGGCAAAGAGTGGGCGAACTGGCGATAACCGTCCCAATGCCGATAGTTGACGATGGCGAGACTGATGCCCAGCGCAGCGCTGCCGGCGATGCCGATGGCGAGGATTTTGGATGTCACGCGCCGCGTGGCCAGAATCGCCACGGGCAGGGCGATGGGGAGCAGATAGCGCGCCGACCCGGCGAAGAACAAGACCAGCGCGGCGGCATAGAAGATGAGAATCCATTGCGCCAGGAAATCGTCCCAATTACGGGCGCAGAAGATCAGGATTCCGGCGCCAATGGCGATGGAGATCCAGAACAGCGGGTTGAGGTCGTAAAACATGGCGCCGATGGCGAAGGGGATGGTTGCCAAGCCGGGAAGCCAAAGGACGGGACACACCAGCCAGCCCAGATGAGCGGTGAGAGCGCCGGCGTTTTTTAGTTTCTGCGTGAGTTGTTGGAACCCGTAGGAATTCATGTAGCCCGCGAGCACCGAGGCCGGCAACGCTCCGGTGGAGGAGCGCTCGTATAGCTGCCAGAGGGCGAGTATCAGCGGCACGGTGAACGCGGCGACCCATGCCGGACGCCACCTGCGGCCGTACAGGAGCAAAATCGGAACCAGCACGATGGATTGATAGGCCGTGAGCGCGGCGAACGCCATGGCGAGGCAGGCGGCTAGAAGCATCGCGGGCGAGCGGCGGTCCACGGCGTGAACAAAGAGGGCGATGGACAGGAGCCAGAAGGCGACGAATGGCAAATCAGACTCCAACGAATTGCCGTTGACGATGAAAACCGGCGTCGCGAGGAACAGCAGTGTGGCAAGTAGCGGATGCGGACTGAAGCGGCGTGCTAACGCCAAGGCGCTCAGTCCGGCGATGCAGGAGAAGACCACGTATGCGGCGTGAAAAGGAATTTCCCGCACGTCGCGAAAGATCGCGAGCAAAACCCCTAGAAACCAGGAATCAAACGGAGGATGGGAGTGCCCTTGCATGCTGACCAAGCGGCCCCGGAAGGCATAGGTCGCATGGTCGGGATGCAGGGGATCGATCTGCGCGTGTTCAGCGCCATAGAGGTAATAAAGGTCGTCGCCTTGTATGGCCTGGTTCAGGAAAGGGGCGCGCAACGCGATTACGGCCAGCAGGATTATCAGAACTTGCCAGCGTCTAGGGAGCGCCGCGGGCACTTACTTCTTCCAGCGGACAATCGGTTTGCGCGCGGCGGTGACTTCATCTACCCGGCTGGTGCGCGTCGAGTGCGGCGCGTCATGCACCAGTTGCGGAGTCTCCTCAACTTCCTTGGCGATGGAGATCATGGCGTCGATAAAGAGGTCCAGCTCGTCTTTACTTTCCGTCTCCGTCGGCTCAATCATCAGCGCGCCGCGAACGATGAGAGGAAAGCTGACGGTGTAAGGGTGAAAGCCATAATCAATCAGCCGCTTGGCGATGTCGCCGGTGCGGATGCCGAGCTTGGCCTGGCGGTCGTCGCTGAAGACGCACTCGTGCATGGTCGGCGCTTTGTGGGGGAGATCGTAGAATGGCTCCAGCTTGGCGCGGATATAGTTGGCGTTGAGCAATGCGTCCATGGTGGCACGCTTGAGACCTTCGCCGCCATGCGCCTGGATGTAAGCCAGCGCGCGCACTAACACGCCGAAATTGCCGTAGAAGGCGCGGACGCGGCCAATGGACCGCGGTAAGTCGTAATTCCAGGAGTAAGTGCCGCCGGATTTTTGCAAACGCGGTTTGGGTAAGAAAGGAATCAGATGTGCCGCCACCGCTACCGCGCCGGAGCCCGGGCCGCCGCCGCCATGCGGAGTGGAAAATGTTTTATGCAGATTAAGGTGCATCACGTCCACCCCGAAATCCCCGGGCCGCGTGATGCCGACCAGCGCGTTCATGTTCGCGCCATCCATATAGACCTGCGCGCCTCTGGCATGCATGATGCCCGCGATCTGTTGAATGTTCTGCTCGAAGACGCCGAGCGTATTGGGATTGGTGATCATCAAACCCGCGACGTCTTCATTGACAACGCGCTCAAGCACTTCGGTGTCCACCATGCCGCGGTCGTTGGATTTGATATTTTCGACCGAGTAACCGGCCATCATAGCGGTGGCGGGATTGGTGCCGTGCGCCGAATCCGGAATGAGGATCTTCTTGCGCGGGTTGCCTTGCGATTCGAGATACGCGCGGATGAGCAGAATACCAGTGAATTCGCCGTGAGCGCCCGCCGCCGGCTGCAACGTCAGCGCGGCCATCCCGGTGATTTCTGCTAACGCGGCTTCGAGCGCCGCCATTACTTCCAGTGCGCCTTGCGAGAGCGATTCCGGTTGATAAGGGTGCGCCCAGGCCAGGCCCTCGGTCCGCGCAACGAGTTCATTGACGCGGGGATTGTACTTCATGGTGCAGGAGCCAAGCGGATACAGGCCGAGGTCGATGGCGTAATTCTGCGTGGACAGACGGGTGAAGTGACGGATGGCCTCCACTTCGCTGATTTCCGGGAAATCCTCGATGTCTTCGCGAGTATTCCCGGCGCCCAGCGCCAGTTTTGGATCGACGGCGGGAACATCGAGATCGGGCAATTGATAGCCGCGCTTGCCGGGAGAACTGCGCTCAAACACGAGCGGTTCATTTTGATTGACGTGGCTGCGAACCTTCTTAATCATTTATGCGAAAGCCTCGGCAACGGCATCCATTTGCTCGCGCCGGTTCATTTCGGTAGCGCACAGTAACATCGCGTCGCCCAATTCCGGATAGAAGCGCCGAAGCGGCAGGCCGCCGATGATTTTCTTTTCGAGCAGGGCTTGATTCACTTGCTCGGGAGTCCGGCCGTTGGCGGACACGACGAATTCATTGAAGAACGGGCCGCTGAAATGCGGTTTTACTTTGCTTGCCAAATAATGCGCCTTGGACATATTCTGTTCCGCAAGCTCACGCAGGCCTTCTTTACCGTATACAGTCATGAAGACGGTCGCCATCAAAGCGATTAGGGCTTGATTGGTGCAGATGTTGGAAGTGGCTTTTTCACGGCGGATGTGTTGCTCACGAGTGGATAAGGTCAGACAAAAAGCCCGATTGCCGCGGGTGTCCTTGGTCTCGCCAACAATCCGGCCGGGCATTTGGCGGATGAACTTCTCTTTGGCGGCCATAATGCCGGCGAAAGGGCCGCCGTAGCAAGGTGAAATGGCGAAGGATTGCAACTCGCCGGCGACGATGTCGGCTTCATAGGGAGGCCGCAGCAGGCCGAGAGAAACCGCCTCAGTGAATACGAACACCAACAAAGAGCCGTTCTTATGCGCTAAGTCCGCCAGCGCCTGGACATCCTCAATTACTCCGAAGAAATTCGGAGATTGGATGACGACAGCCGCCACATCCTGGTCTAACTGGCGCGCCAGATCGTCTAAGTCGAGCTTGCCAGTTTGCGCATCGTAACCCGCTTCACTTACCGGCATTCCCTGATGGCGCGAGTAAGTGGCCAGCACTTCCCGGTATTCGGGATGCACGGTCCGTGCCACCACGATTTTGTCGCGGTTGGTCAAGCGGACGGCCATCATGGCCGCTTCCGGAACGGCGGTTGAGCCGTCGTACATAGAGGCATTGGCCACGTCCATGCCAGTGAGCTGGCAGATCATGGTCTGAAACTCGAAGATAGTGGTCAGCGTGCCCTGGGCGATCTCCGCCTGATACGGCGTGTAGGACGTGAGAAATTCGCCCCGGGAGACCACTGTATCCACCAGGACCGGACGGTAGTGATTGTAAACACCAGCGCCGAGAAACGATGCGTAGCCGTTGGCATTCTCGAGACCGCGGTCGCGGAAATACTCGATGATGTCGTATTCCGATTTACCGGGCGCAATAGCCAGCGGACGATTGAGCCGGACCGCTTCCGGCAACTGCGAAAACAACTCTTCCAAGGAACTAACGCCGATTTCGGACAGCATCTGGCGGCGTTCGACGTCTGATTTCGGTAAGTAGCGCAAATTGTTCTCTGATTGACGTTCTCTGATTCGGGGGCAGGTTAGTGCGCGGTTTCCGCTCCCACATAGGTTTCATAGTCTTCGGCGGAAAGAAGCTGTTTTATCTCATCGGGAGCGCCGATCTTGATCTTCACCAGCCAGGCTTCGCCGTGGGGATCTTCATTAATCTTTTCGGGTGCGGTGGCCAGCAATTCGTTGATCTCTACGATCTCACCGGAAATTGGCGCATAGATGTCGGAAACCGCTTTTACCGACTCCACGGACCCAAAGGTTTGTCCCTTGGTGGAGACGGAACCTACTTTCGGAAGGTCGACGTAGACGATGTCGCCTAACTCTTTTTGCGCATGATCGGTAATTCCGACGGTCCCTATCTCACCTTCTACTCGAACCCATTCGTGTTCTTTGGTATAACGCAAATCTGCAGGATACATATTTATTTCGCTCGCTTATAAAATGGCGTGGGCACTGTGACCGCGTCCACGGGTTGATTTCGGACTAGTATCTGGATCTGCTTGCCAGGTACGGCATGCCCGGCTGGCAAGTAACACAGACCGATGTTTTTTCCTAAAGTGGGGGAAGGTCCGCCGCTGGTCACCCAGCCGGCGGGAGACCCGTCCAACAGTACTTCGTAACCATCGCGCGCGATGCCGCGGCCGGTCATTTCAAACCCAACGAGTTTTCGTTGGACACCGGATTCCTTGCGTTTCAGCAGCGCGGCACGTCCCAAAAAATCGCCTTTGTCGAACTTGACGATCCAGGCCAGATTGGCTTCGAGCGGAGTCAGCGTGGCGTCGATCTCATGACCATAGAGAGCCATCTTGGCTTCCAGCCGCAAGGTATTGCGCGCGCCCAGACCGCAGGGCTTGATTCCGAACTCCTGGCCGGCGTTTAGCACTTCGTTCCAGATGCGCTCGGCGTGTTCCGGGGCGATATAAATTTCAAAGCCATCTTCGCCGGTGTAACCGGTGCGGGCGATGCGCGCTTTTACGCCGGCAACTTCGCCGCTGGTGAAGTGATAATACAGGATCGCCGAAAGGTCCGTGGCGGTCAGCCTTTGCAAGGTTGCGAGGCCCTTGGGTCCCTGGATGGCGAGTTGCGCGTAACGCTGGCCGGCGAACTCCACGCGCGCTTGCGTCGGGTTATGGGCGCGCATGTGCTCGAAGTCTTTGTCCTGGTTGGAGGCATTGACGCAGATGAAAATGTGATCGTCCGCGACTTTGTGCACCAGGATGTCGTCGACGAAGCCGCCGTGTTCGTAGAGCAGGCCGGAATATTGGGCCTGGCCGATTTTCAATTTCGACGCGGCGTTGGTGGAAAGCCAGTCCGCCAAGGCTACGGCATCGGCGCCGAAGAATTCGATTTCGCCCATGTGGCTGACGTCGAACAACCCCACGGCGGTGCGGACGGCGTTGTGTTCGTCCAGAATACCGGAGTACTGGACGGGCATATCCCAGCCGCCGAAGTCTACCATCTTGGCGCCCATCTTGCGATGGACGGAGTTCAAGGGAGTGGCCTTTAGCGGGGTTGCCGACATTGAGAAAGCTTTAGTTTAGCAGCAGGCGGCGGCTGGCTTGGAGATGGCGCAAAGCCATGTCGCTGACGGGGACTGCGCCGATCCCCTCACTGACGTTCAGAAAGTGTGAGAACGCCGATCCGCCGGCTTCAGCCGGCGTTGCGCAGGCTTTAACACTTACCACGGGTTGCTTGCTGGCTGCTTGAATCAAGCAGCACCTCCGTCTAACCCCGAACGTCAGTGAGGGGACCGGGTGCCGATCCCCTCACTAACGTTCGGGGCTAGACAGCGGGGTAGACACGAGTCAGAAAAATATGGGAACGCCGATCCGCCGGCAACTGCTCGCTGTCATGGGGCTTCGGTGAAAAAGCTGCCTACTGCCGCGTCTTCATCCGAGAACACTTCCAGGATGCGGTATACCTTGGTCAATTGCACCAAGTCTTGAACGCGCTGAGTGAGCTTGAGAAGTTTCAGGGCGCCGCCATGCCTGACGGCGGTGGTGTGTGCGGTCACCAGCTCTCCCAACCCGCTACTGTCGATGAAGTATACTTCAGACATATCGAGTATGATTTGTTTCTTGCCGGATTCTAAGGATTCGCGGACCGTGGAGCGGAACTTCGCTGTAGGCTCCCCTAAGGTAAGTCGGCCGATGGGGCGTAACACGGTGATTCCCCGTATCTCGTAGTCGATGAATTCTAGAGCCATCTCGCGATACTACTGGTACCGAAGTGGTTACGTCAAGGAGAAGACAGCGGCGGAACGTTCACTGTAGATTATGATCGGGAATCCGCAATTTTGCCGGGAGGCGCAACGCCAGGGTGGAATTTTTACCGGGCAGCAAGTTGCGTCGCGTGGAAAACACACTGTTTGTGCGTATGGCACGACTTTTGCTTAGACGACGAAGAGGTGAAATGAAAGTTATGATGCAGGGGAAAAGTCCAGCCGTTCTGGGCGCCGTTATTGCGTTATCCCTGGTAGCCGGGGGTTGTGCCACCAAGAAACATGTTCGGGAAGCCATCGCGCCCGTTCAAAACCAAGTCAACGACGTTCAGAAGCAGACCGCCGATAACCGCCAGGCGATCGGAGATCTGGACCGTCAGGTCGCGACCGCCGACGAGAAAGCGACAGATGCGGGCAAGCGAGCCGCGGCGGCAAACGATGCCGCTTTGAAGGCGAACGGGGCAGCGATGCAAGCGCAGCAGTCGGCCGATCACGCGACGTCGATGGCGCAGGCGGTTGGTACGCGGCTGGATCAGACGCTGGCGAATCTGGACAACTATAAGCTGCAGACCAGCCAGCAGGTGTTTTTCAAGACTGGGCGTTACACTCTGTCCAAGGAAGAACAAGACAAATTAGACACGGTGGCGCAGAACGTCGCTAGCGCGAAAAGCTTTGTGGTTGAAGTAGAAGGTTTCGCGGACCATACCGGCGACCGGGCCATGAATCTTGAATTGAGCCGGCGCAGAGCCGATGCGGTGGTGCATTATTTGACAGTAGAGAAGAACGTGCCGTTGCGGGCAATCCGGGTGTTAGGCGTTGGCAGCGAGTTTCCGAACGCCGATAACACCACTCGTGAGGCGCGGGCAGAGAACCGCCGGGTAGACGTCAAAGTGTACGCGCTCGATCTTGGTCCGTCGGCAGCGAACGAGACCGGTCGTCTGTCCCCGGACGGCCGCTAGCTAGGAAGTTCACGCCGTTGGGTGGAGCGCGGCGGAAAAGGGGGAGTCAATGAGCCGGCAGCATTGGCTCCCCAGTAAGTTTTTCGGTCAGCGCGCCGGGGCCTCGTTTGCTGTTCCCGCCTTCGATTTTTTCGCTCTTGGGCTTCTTCCTGTTTTCCAACCTGTTTCGCAACTAGCGGCATAGAAAGTCCTTATCTGGTCTTTATGACTTCTTTACGATTCAAGTTCTAGCCTGAAATTGGATCGTTAGGAAGGCATCTATGCTTGACACCCTCTATGTTCTGGCCGCGGTGACGTTCTTTGCCGCTTGTTGGGCTTTCACCAAAGCCTGTGATCGCCTTTAGGGACAGAAAACCAACAGGACACCCAATATGGATTACATCATCGCGGGCATCACCACGCTGTTTCTGTTCGCCTATTTGATTTACGCGCTCCTGCGTCCGGAGAAATTCTAATGTCCGGCCAAGGCGTAGCGGAAATCCTGGTTTATTTTCTGGCGCTGATCGCCATCACCAAGCCGATGGGCCTGTTCATGGCCCGGTTGTTCCACGGCGAACGGACCTTTCTCCATCCGGTTATCCGGCCGCTGGAAAAACTCACGTACAAACTGTGCGGAGTCCGGGAAGACGCCGAGCAACGTTGGACGCAATACACCGCCAGCTTGCTCTCCTTTAGCGTCTTCAGCTTTCTGTTCGCCTATGTTCTGCAACGAGCCCAGGGGCACTTGCCTCTCAATCCGCAGAACTTCGGCACGCCCGTAATGCCGCCTGACTTGGCATTCAACACGGCGGTCAGTTTCATGACCAACACCAACTGGCAGTCGTACAGCGGCGAGTCGACCATGAGTTATTTGGTGCAGATGGCCGCCCTGACGGTACAGAACTTCGCCTCCGGGGCGGCGGGAGTCGCGGTCGCCATCGCCGTAGTGCGCGGCTTCTCTCGGGTGCAATTCAAAACGCTGGGTAATTTCTGGGTCGACCTGACTCGCGCGACGCTTTACCTGTTTCTGCCGTTGTCGCTGATCGGCGCGTTGTTTCTCTGTTCCCAGGGCGTGATTCAGAATTTTCATGCCAACACCGTTGTTAAGACTGTCGAAGGTGTCACACAGACCATTCCTCAGGGCCCGGTGGCCTCGCAGGAAGCCATCAAGATGGTGGGAACCAACGGCGGCGGATTCTTTAACGGAAACTCGTCTCATCCATTTGAGAATCCGACTCCGCTGTCAAATTTTGTCCAGATGATTATGATCTTCTGTATTCCCGCCGGACTTACTTTCACTTTCGGCAAAATGGTGGGAGATACGCGGCAAGGTTGGGCTCTTTTTGGCGCCGCTAGCGTTCTATTCCTGTCGGGCGTGATCGTGTGTTACGCAGCCGAGCAAGCCGGCAACCCGATGCTGTCGAAACTCGGCATCGAGAGCCACGCCACCGCGGCTCAATCCGGCGGTAACATGGAAGGTAAGGAGGTGCGCTTCGGCATCGCGACCACCGCGCTGTTCGCGACCATCACCACGGACGCCAGTTGCGGAGCAATCAACGGTGTGCATGACAGTTTTACTCCCCTGGGCGGTTTGGTCCCGCTGTTCAACATCATGACTGGCGAAGTAATTTTCGGGGGGGTTGGGGCCGGTCTCTACGGGTTGCTGCTCTACGCCATACTTGCAGTTTTCATCGCTGGACTGATGGTTGGCCGAACGCCGGAGTACCTGGGGAAAAAGATCGAGCAGAAAGAAGTCAAAATGGCCATGTTGGCCTTGGTCGCCACCGCCGCCAGCATCCTGGTGTTTACCGCTATTAGCGCGGTGATCCCGTTTGCGAAGGATAGCTACTTCAATCCGCCCGGCGCGGCGATCGCCAACGTCACTAATCCGGGCGCCCATGGCTTTGCGGAAATCCTCTATGCATACGTCAGCGGTACAGGCAACAACGGAAGCGCTTTCGCGGGTCTAAACGCAAATACACCTTGGTACAACTTCACCATCGGATTGGCCATGCTGATCGGGCGTTTCCTTTTCCTGATTCCTTTGCTAGCTGCCGCGGGCAGTCTGGCCGCTAAAAAGAAATTGGCAACCACGACGGGAACTTTCCCGACCCACGGTCCTTTGTTTGTCGGACTGCTGGTCGGGACGATCTTGATCGTCGGCGCACTGACCTTTTTCCCCGCACTTTCGCTCGGCCCCATTGTCGAGCACTTTTTGATGTGGAGTTAGTGAGTATGCCAACCCTTACCTCAACCCCTTCCACCGTATCCGATCCAACGTCGCTGATTCCCAAGAATCTCAAGCGCTCCCGCCCGCTGTTCGATCCGGAGATCGTCCAGCGCGCCAGCATAGCGTCTTTCGCCAAGCTCAATCCCGTAACTCTGGCCAAGAACCCCGTGATGTTCGTCGTCGAAATCGGCGCCGCGCTGACCACTGTTTTTCTGATTCGCGATGTGTTTACCGGCGCGGCCGGTATTGGCTTCGAACTGCAGATCGCGATCTGGCTCTGGTTCACGGTGCTGTTTGCAAACTTTGCCGAGGCGATGGCTGAGGCTCGCGGCAAAGCGCAGGCCGACACGCTGCGTAAGACCAAAACCGATTCCAATGCGTGCCGCGTCTTGGGCAGCGGCAAGACCGAGAACGTCTCGGCGTCGCAACTCCGCTCGGGCGACGTGGTCATCTGCTGCGCGGGCGAGATTATTCCGGGCGATGGCGAAGTGATTGAAGGCATCGCCACGGTTGATGAATCCGTCATCACCGGAGAAAGCGCTCCGGTCATCCGCGAATCCGGAGGAGACCGGAGCGCCGTCACCGGTGGAACCAAAGTTCTTTCCGACGAGGTCCGGGTTAAGATTACCTCCAATCCGGGTGAAACATTTCTCGACCGGATGATTGCGCTGGTCGAAGGCGCGCAGCGGCAGAAAACGCCGAACGAGATTGCGCTGAACATCCTGATCGCCGGATTGACGCTGATTTTCCTGCTGGCCGTCGCAACACTCCAACCTTTTGCCGCCTACAGCGTGACGTCGGCTGGCAGCGGCAGCGTGCCGACTGTAGCGGTTCTGGTGGCGCTTCTTGTCTGCCTCATCCCAACCACCATCGGCGGTTTGCTTTCCGCTATCGGCATCGCGGGGATGGATCGCGTGATGCAGCACAACGTGCTGGCCATGAGCGGCAAGGCGGTCGAAGCCTCGGGCGACGTCAACACGCTGCTGCTCGACAAAACCGGGACTATCACGCTGGGCAACCGCCAGGCTGTGGAGTTCATTTCCGCGGCCGGAGTCACGGAAGCGGAGTTGGCCGATGCGGCGCAGCTCTCCAGCCTGGCCGACGAAACGCCGGAGGGCCGCTCCGTGGTGGTTCTGGCCAAGGAAAAGTACAACCTGCGCGGCCGCGAAATCCGCGAGCACGAAGCCCACTTCATTCCGTTTTCCGCCTACACTCGCATGAGCGGCGTGGATTTGGACGGGCGCCGGTTGCGCAAAGGCGCGACGGATGCCATCATTGCCTTCGTTCGCGAACAGGGCGGGGCGGTTCCCGATAACTTCAAGGACCTCTCCGATAGGATCGCCCGCAACGGTGGAACGCCTCTGGCGGTTTGCGACGGTTCTCGTTTGCTCGGCATCATCCATTTGAAAGACATTGTCAAGGGCGGCATGAAGGAGCGCATCGGCCAGCTCCGCGCCATGGGCATCCGCTCGGTCATGATCACCGGCGATAACCCGCTTACCGCCGCCGCCATCGCGTCTGAAGCCGGAGTGGACGATTTTCTGGCGCAAGCGACGCCCAAGGACAAGCTCGAATATATCCGCCGCGAGCAGTCGGAAGGACGCTTAGTAGCCATGACCGGAGACGGCACCAATGACGCTCCTGCGCTGGCTCAAGCCGATGTCGGTCTGGCCATGAACACGGGCACCATGGCCGCCAAGGAAGCCGGCAATATGGTGGACCTCGACAGCAATCCCACCAAGCTGATTGAGGTAGTCGCCATCGGCAAGCAACTGCTGATTACCCGAGGCGCACTCACTACCTTCTCGATCGCCAACGACGTAGCCAAATACTTCGCCATTATCCCGGCGATGTTCCTGGTCACCTACCCGGCGCTGGGTCACCTCAACATCATGCACCTGCACACGCCGCAAAGCGCCGTGCTGGCCGCAGTGATTTTCAATGCGCTGATTATCATCGCGCTGGTTCCGCTGGCGCTGCGCGGAGTGAAATACCGGCCGCAAGGCGCGGCGGGCCTGCTGCGGCGAAACCTGCTGATCTACGGCGTCGGTGGTTTGATCGCACCCTTCCCGGGCATCTGGTTGCTCGATCAGTTACTGGTGCTGTTGCACATGGCTTAAGGTGGCAAAGGCTTTAGCCTGTGCTGCACAGACTGAAGTCTGTGCCACCTGTTTCAAAGGAGATTCAGAATGTTTCAACAACTGCTGCCCGGATTTCGGATGACGCTGCTGATGACGGTGCTCACCGGCTTGCTGTACCCCGGTCTGGTTACCGGCCTTTGCCAGTTGCTGTTCCGAGATCAAGCCAACGGCAGCTTGAAAATTGTCAATGGTCAAGCCGTCGGTTCCACTCTGATCGGCCAGCCGTTCGCAAAACCTGAGTACTTCCATCCCCGGCCCTCGGCCGCGGGCAACGGTTATGACGGGCTGGCTTCCGGTGGGTCGAACTTTGGTCCTACCAACACGAAATTGGCTGACCGCGTGAAAACGGACGCGGCGGCTTTCCGGAAAGACAATCCGGGTTATCAGGGAAATCTTCCAGCGGATTTGGTCACCGCCTCCGGCAGCGGACTCGACCCGCATATCAGCCCGGCGTCGGCTGAAGCACAAGCACAGAGAGTCGCTCAAGCCCGCGGCGTGACTGTTGCCCAGATCGAAGAAATGATCGCCGGGGCCACCGAAGGCCGCGATTTGGGCATCCTCGGCGAGCCCAGAGTGAACGTTCTATTACTCAACCTAACCTTGGATCGTGATTTAAAGCGATAATCCCTTCATGGGATCGCATCAGCCCGTTCGAGATGGCCGCCGGGACCCGGAGGAGCTGCTCAAGCTCGCCGAGTCCGAGGAGCCGAAAGCCAAGAACGGACAGCTAAAGATCTTCCTCGGCTATTACTCCGGGGTCGGAAAGTCCTTCCGGATGCTGGACGAAGGACGACGACGCCACGAGCGCGGCGAGGATGTGGTGATCGGCGCACTGCAATCTCAAGTGCCTCCGGAAATCGAACCCCTGCTCAAAGGCATCGAGCAAATTCCGGAGATCCAACACGGCGATACCAAGTTCATGAACCTCGAGGCGATCAAGAAACGCCATCCCGAAGTCTGCCTGGTGGACGGCTTGGCGTACGACAACCCGCCCGGCAGCAAACACGCTCATCGCTGGGAGGACGTCACCGAACTGCTGGACGCCGGCATTTCCGTCATCACCTCGATCAACCTCGTTTACATCGAAGAGGAAAGTGCCCGGGTGGAGCAGATCACGGGGAAGCACGTCACCCAAACCGTTCCGCGAGCGTTTATCCAGCGGGCCGACGAAATTGTGGTGGTCGACGCTCCGCCAGACTTGTTATCCACCACGGCGTCGTTCGAGACCAAGCTCTCGGAGCTGCGCGAGATGGCTCTGGTGCTGGCGGCCGATGTCGTGGATCGCCAGTTGGAAGGTCAGTCCAACTGGGGGGCGCAAGAGCGCATCGTGGTGTGCATTACGCCGCGCGCCAACGTCCAGCCGATGATCGCCAGCGGAGTGCGCAATATGCAGCGTTTTCACGGCGAGCTGTATGCCATCTCGGTCACTCAGCCCGAGATTACGCCGGAGGATGCGGCGGCGCTCGAAGAGAACCTCTCCTTGGCCCGCGAGGCCGGGGCTAAAGTGTTCATCGTGGATGGGGACGATCCCGCCGCGGCGATCCTGGGCTTCGCGCGCGCCCACGGCATCACCCAGATCTTCGTGGGGCACAGCAAGCGGGCGGGATTGCTGGGGCGCTTCAGCCGCGGTCCCATCGACCGCCTGATCGATGAAGCCGACGATATCGATGTCCGCGTCTTCCCCAACTGACATGGCGGAAGAGATAACACGCGGGCGGTTGAAGATATTTCTGGGTTACGCGGCGGGCGTCGGCAAGACCTATCAGATGTTGGAGGAAGCGCAACAACTGAAGCGCGACGGCTATGACATCGTGGTCGGGTATTTCGAGCCGCATGGCCGCAAAGACACCATCGCCAAGACCGTCGGACTAGAAATGATTCCCCGGCGCAAAATTGAATACCGCGGATCCACCTTTGAAGAGATGGACGTGGACGCAATTCTATCGAGGCGTCCGGAGGTGTGTGTGGTCGACGAGTTCCCGCACACCAACGTGCCCGGCGCGGGACGCGAAAAGCGCTGGCAGGATGTGCTGGCGCTGCTCGAAGCCGGCATCGATGTGCTCACGACCATGAACGTGCAGCACATCGAAAGCCTCAACGACCAGATGCGCCAGATCACCGGCGTGCAGGTGCGCGAGACCTTGCCGGACTGGGTGGTGCGCGAAGCCGACGATGTGGTGATGGTCGATCTGACGCCCCGCGCGTTGCTGAATCGTTTACAGCGGGGAGTGGTCTACGCTCCCGATAAGGCCATACACGCGCGGCAGAACTTTTTCAAGGAGCCGACGCTGGTGGCGCTCCGGGAGCTGGCTCTGCGGCAAACCGCGCATGAAGTGGAGATCCGGCAATCCCGTGAGCAGGAGCCTTCGAACGACCGCATTCTGATCCACATCACCGCCGACAGTTCCACGGCGGCGCTGATCCGCCGGGGCCGGCGCGTAGCCGACTATCTGCACGCAGAGTGTTATGCCGTGTGCGTGGAGCACCCGGAAGACCGGGAAGCTCGCGAAGCCATCGAAAGGCATCTCAATCTGGCGCGGCACATGCATATTGAGACCCGCGTGATTGCCGGCAAGGATACCGCGGCCGCGCTGGTGGGCTTTGCCCGGGCGCATCGCATTACGCAGATCTACCTGGCCCGGCCGCAGCAGCGCGGGCGTTTATTTGTGGGCCGCAGCCTGGCGCAGCAGGTGGTGCGGCTGGCGGAAGAAATGCAGGTGATTGTGGCGGGGAACCGGAAGGCGCCGGTGTAGGATGGCGGATTGCCGGGCCGATGGGCAAAGCCGGCTAATTTCGCGACGTCCTAACCTATCTCGCCAGGCGCTGCATGGTCCGCGTGGTGCTGTGGCCGGGAACCAAATCCACCAGCAGCAACTCACCGCCCCAACCAGCCACCAGGTTTGCTCCCACCACCTGATCCGGCTGGTAGTCGGCGCCTTTCACCAACAGATCCGGATGCAACTCGCGGATCAAGCGCTCCGGAGTATCCTCGCCGAAAACCACCACCAGAGCCACCGGCGATAGCGATGCCAGGATCAGCGCCCTGGTCTGCTCATCCTGCACCGGACGGCCCGGGCCTTTCAGGCGCGTAACCGAACTGTCGCTGTTGATGCCGACAATCAGGCGGTCGCAGTGCTCCCGCGCTTTTCTCAACAGCGCAATGTGGCCGGCGTGGAGCAGATCGAAACAGCCATTGGTAAAGCCCACGCGCAGTCCTTGCCTGCGCCAGCGGCGGGCGCGCTGCACGGCTTCCTCGAACACCATCACCTTGCTATCGGCGGCCGAGGGATGGTGGCTCTCCAACTCGCGGATCAACTGCTCCTCGGTTACCACCGCAGTCCCGATTTTGGAGACGACCAGACCGGCGGCCAGATTGGCGATTTCCGCGGCATCCTCGATGTTCAGCCCGCTGCCAATGCCCGCGGCGAGCGCGGCGGCGACCGTATCGCCTGCGCCCGAAACGTCAAACACTTCGCGGGCGGCGGCCCGATAGGCGCGCGCCGGCTTGTCTGTGGGAACCAGCAGCATTCCAGCCGGCCCCAGCGTCACCAAAACCGCATCGAGCGAGGTTTCGGCGATCAGATGCCTGGCAGCCCGCTCGACAGAAGCGTCATCGGCTACCGGCATGGCCGTAGCTTCGGCCAGTTCCTTGCGGTTGGGCTTGACGATCGTGGCATGAGCGTAGCGCTGGAAGTCCCTTCCTTTGGGGTCGACCAAAACCGGTTTGCCCGCCGCGCGCGCCGCTTGGATAAAGCGCTGTGCCGAGTCACCCGTTAGCACGCCCTTTCCGTAGTCCGACAGGATGACGATGTCGCAGTCGCAGACCAGCCCTTCGAAAGCTGCGAGGAGTTGGGCCAAGTGCGCTGCGCCGGCTGGATCGGTGCTTTCCGAATCCACTCGCAGGACCTGTTGGCTCTGCGCGAGATAGCGGGTTTTTACCGAGGTCCGGCGGCCGGGATCGCTTACGGTTACGGCCTGG
>DATFZA010000158.1:0-2632 GCA_035314765.1 Bryobacteraceae bacterium | reverse complement strand
GCGGATGCCATTGGCTTCCGCAGCTTTCGCCTCATCCGCCAAGCCCAACTGGGCAGCTTCTTCCGATTCCAGGAGGGAGACGATAACATCGATTCCGGCGCGCCGCCACCCGCTTGCGTCATCTTCGAGCCAGTCCCCACCTCTAGGCCGAGCAACAACGGCCAGCCGCCCTCGCCACGGTCCTGGTATCCAGAAGAGGTCAGGTGTCATCGCGATCTAGTCTAGTGTAGCGACACATCGGGATTGGCCGCCGATGAACGCCGATGAACGCGGATTCTCGGTATGAAGAAATCGCAGATCGCCTATGCGTCGCTCGGTTTGGCTTGCAAGGCGCGCACTTCTTCCGGCCGCAATTCGCGATACTTGCCGATCTCGAGGTCGCCAATCGCGATTGGGCCGATGTGCGTGCGCACCAGCTTGAGTACTTTGCTCCCGACGGCTTGAAGCATGCGCCGGACCTGGCGGTTGCGTCCTTCGCGAATGGTCAGGCTGATGAAGCTGTATTTCTCCGAATCGCGCACGCGTGTTACTTCCGCGGGCTGCGTGGGTCCGTCGTTCAACTCGACGCCGTTGCGCAATTGGCCGAGCTGTTCATCGCTCAATCGCGTGGAGGCCTTGACCAGATAGGTCTTCGAAACCTTGAAATCCGGATTCATGACACGTTCGGCGAACTGCGTGTCGTTGGTGAGTAGCAGCAGCCCACTGGTATCGAGGTCCAGCCGCCCCACGGGCACTACCCAATTGCCGAGATCGCCGAGAAGATCGTAAACCGTGGGCCGGCCGGCCGGGTCCTTATACGTAGTGATATAGCCGGTTGGTTTGTACAGGAGCAAGTACATTTTCTTGGCCGCCCGCACTGGCCGATCGTCGAGCGTGACCCGGTCGCGCTCCAGATCGACCCACCGGTCCGGCGTCTGCACCAGCTTGCCATTCACTCTCACCCGGCCGGCGCCGATCCATTTGCGCGCGTCGGTCCGCGATCCGAGGCCGGCCTTGGAGAGCACGCGTTCCAAGGTCTTGAGCGGTCGCTTGGCTTCCACAATTTTCAGTGTAAATGCGCTATTCTCGAAAGCGTGAATCGAATCGTTTTGTCGCTCGTTTTGTGTGCGCCCCTGTTTTTGTGTGCACCCCTGTTAGGCGCCGACCCGAATATGTCCACTGAGGAAAGAACGAAGGTTCTGAACTATCTCGCTGAATCCCACAAGGAGTTTCTGGCTGCGATCGACGGCGTCAGCGTGGAGCAGTGGAAGTGGAAGCCCGTGCCCACCCGCTGGTCCGTGGGGGAAACGGCTGAGCACATTGTTTTGGCCGAGGCGTTGCTCTTCAGTACTGTCCAGCAGGCGATCCATTCTCCGGTCAATGCCGACTGGGAAGAGCAGACCAAGGGCAAGACGGAGTTTATCGAGAAGGTGATGGCGCCGCGGCTAGGCAAGGCGCAGGCGCCGGAACCGATTGTGCCCACGGGCAAACTGACGCAGGCAGAAGTGAAAGAGCGCTTTGAGAAGCAACGGGCCGAAATCGAGAAATTTGCCGCCGACACAGAAGTGGCGCTCAAGGAACATACGGTCGAGCATCCGTTCAAGGTGTTCGGCACACTGAATGCCTATCAGTGGCTGATCTACATCCCGCTGCATACCGAGAGACATGATAAACAGATTGCGGAAGTGAAAGGGACCGAGGGCTATCCGCCGCAATAGTTTATTGTGCGCTGGCCTTTTTGGCCTGCGCGCTGTCGTAGCTTTCGCCGTAGATCGCCGGCACCTTGGCGCCCATGGGCCGCAGGTACATCGACAGTTGGCCACGATGATGAATTTCGTGACTCAGGGCAAACTGCAGGAACGTTACGGCCGGTAATTGGAACATTCCGCGGAAGTCGATCACTTTGGCGCATTGCTCGCCGGTTAGCTCGGACAGGCGCTGTGCGTTTTTCTTGGAATGTTCGGCGTACCAGGCGGTGACGTCGTGCATCGTCTTTATCGATTCCGGTTTGGGGTTGTTGAAGTTGAATCCGCCGTTGCAAATCCCATCCAAAAACATGTTCTGGGCCGAGGCGATGTGCCAGGCGAGTTCGAAGGCGCTCTTGCAGACTGCATCGGGCTTGTAGTCGCCTTTATCCGCGGGAACCGCGTCGAGGACTCGCTGGGTGATTCCGATTTCGTTCTGGAGCGACGGGAGCGCCGCGTGTAGCATAAACAAAGCCTGTTCAGGTTGCATGTAGCGATTATCTCAGCTTTGTTTGGGGGAGGGTGCTTCAGCGCCAGGGGACAATGCTGCGATTGTGGAAGAGGACGATTTCGGACATGAGCCCGCAATGTCCCCGTCCGCTTGTGGGGAAAGGCGCCAGGGGACGATTTCGGACATGGGCCCGCAATGTCCCCACCATCCGCGTTTCTGCTTCGGACCCCGGCGGCGGTTTACGATAGATCGCATGAGCCCGGGCGCGGTCCGCATCGAATACGCCAGCCAGCGCAAGATCCGGACGCGCAATAAGGTTCTCTATCGCATCGCGCACTGGCCGATCTGGATTTGGGTCTTCTTCATTTCGCCGGGGCCCTCGACGTTTCAGCTATTCGCGCATGGGTTCGATATGCGCCGTGCGGTTTGGTTGGGGCTGGTTGCCGCAGGCACGGGC
>DATFZA010000157.1:0-3642 GCA_035314765.1 Bryobacteraceae bacterium | reverse complement strand
GAAGGATACATAGCGAATGGCTATCAACGCCTGCTGACGTTTGAAGTGCCTGGCGGAGGCTTTTCCTGGTTCGGACAAGCGCCCGCGAATAAAATTCTGACGGCCTACGGGCTGATGGAATTCTCCGACATGTCGAAAGTGCACGACGTCGATCCAAAAGTGATCCAGCGCACTCAGCAATGGCTCGCTTCCCAGCAGCAGCCCGATGGAAGCTGGAAACCGGATACTTCTTTTATCAATGAAGGCGCCACCAACCGCTACAACTCCGATCTGCTGCGCATCACTGCCTACATCGCTTGGGCGTTGGAGAACACCGGTTATCAGGGATCGGCGGTGGAGAACGCCCGGCAATACGTTGCCAAACACATGAGCGGGAAAATGGACTCTTACACGCTCGCGGTTGTTGCGAACTTTGCGGTCGATTCACATGATCGCGAGTTCGCTCGCCAGGCGATCGAGTTGCTGCTGGACGCGCGCACCGAGAAAGGCGAGCAAGCGTGGTGGACATCGGAGGAGACCGGCGTCTACGCAACCGGCGCCAGCGCCAGCGTCGAAACCACAGGCCTGGCCGTGCAGGCGTTGTTGAAGTGGGGCCAGGCGTCAGCCACAGCCCGCAAAGCCCTGAGCTACGTGTCTTCGAAGAAGGACGCCGGCGGGACCTGGGGAAACACGCAAGCCACCATCATGGCGCTTCGCGCGCTGTTGCTTGCCAGCGAGAAAGGCACCGCCGACGTTCGTGGCTCGCTCGAAGTCTCGCTGAACGGCAAGCCTGTCGAGAAACTGACGCTGACGCCGGACAACAACGATCTGCTGCACCAGTTCGTGTTCAAGCAAGTCGATTCCCAGGGCCCGAATCAAGTCGCGATCAAGTTTAGCGGCAATGGCGGGCTCGCCTATCAGGTGGTCGGGCGCTATTTCATGCCGTGGACAGAGAAGCCGGCCGGCGAGCCGCTCTCCATCTCGGTTGCGTATGACCGCACGCATCTGGCGCAAGACGATATCGCCAGCGCCACTGCCACCATCAAAAGCAATCTGCCCAAGGTCGCGAATATGGTGATGGTGGATTTGGGGATTCCGCCGGGATTTGACCTGTTGAGCGAAGACTTACAGGTGTATCAGGAAAAAAGCGCCGGGCAGAAGAGCGGGCGACTGGATAAGTTTAGCCTGACGGCTACGCAAGCAATTCTCTATTTCGATTCAGTGGCCCCCGGAGATACGGTCGCGGTACATTTCCGATTGCGCGCCAAGTATCCCATCCGCGCGCGTACGTTTCAGTCGAGAGTTTACGAATACTACAATCCCGAGGTGAGTTCGATTGCCGCGCCGGTGTTGTTGGAGGTGAAGAAGCGGTAGCTTATTTTGCCAATAATCGGCGTTTATCAGCGTTTATCAGCGGTTAATAACAAATTATTGGCCGCTGATCAACACCGATGAACACGGATAGGGGTCTCACTAGGATCCAGGCTGCCGCACACCCCGCCTAATACTTGCTCAAGAACTTCGCGTACTCCGGCCCCAGCGCCTTCGACTGAGCGATGCACTGATCGATCCCTTCCAGCGTTTGCGCGAGAATCCGTTCTCCACCCGAATACTGCTTCACGCGCTCTCCGAAGAAAGCTTTGAGCTGGTCGCGATGGCTGGCGTCGCAGAACGCTCTGCCAATTTCCGGCAGCGAAGCGGCAAAATCTCCGCCTACTTCACGCGGCAGGTGCGTCAGCAGCGCATCCAGGTTGTGGCGCACAAACTGGAACGGCAGATCGCGCGTCTCCGGGTAGGCCAACGGACCGAAGAGCAGCGGAAAGAACGCCTCGCGCATGTCGAACCCTGGGCGCAGCAGCAGGTCTAAGCCGCGGTATGCCAGGTCGGGATTTCTGAATTTGCCCATGGCCCGATACAGGATCAAACGTTGCCGGGAGGAGGGCTCTTGCCGCACCGCCATGAGCAGCCGATCGAATAAGGCGGCGTCGCCATGTTCGGCTGCGACGCCCAACACTGAACTCAGCATCGCCGGCGCAATACCGGTGCGCTTCTCGATCCAGGTTTTCGCCAGGGCTTGTGCCTGGGCAATCAGAGCCGGGTCTTCACCCGCCTCCGCGTCAAAAGGCGCCAGCTCTTGCCGCAGAAGTTGGTGGTCGTCGTTGTCGCTGGCCGCGGGCAACCAGCCCAGCTCCCGCGCCCGTTCTCCAAAGGTCTGGCGGATGAAATTATTCGCCTTGGGTTCCAACTCGTCGGGCACGGCGCGGCCCCGCACCAACCGGGCGAGTTGCATCGCGGCCAAGGTCAATTGACGCTCCTGATGATTTGCAAAACGGGGAGCAAGCGCCAGGGCTTCCGCGGGCGAAACATCCCCAGTGGGAACCAGTTGCCCGACATCTTCCAGCGCGCCGGCTTGCTCGGCGACAGTCAAGTGCAGCACCCCGTCCCGAAACAGCTTGTCGAGCAGCTCGTCCCGATAGTTGACGCGATAGTAACCCGTCTCGCTGTTGTTCCCCAACACCCAGGCAGGACAGCTCGAGGTTTCCAAACCCATCTCCATGCGCGGGTCGGTCATCAGCCCGCAACCTTCCTTCACTTCGCCGTTGAAATCGTAGGCTACGCAGACGGGAATTTGCCACATTTGCTTGGCAGGCGCAGGTGAACCCAGCGGCAGCGAGCGCTTCTGTGCCAGCACCAGCTTGGGCTTGGCGGAGCAATCCAGTTTCATCGAAACCTCGGGTACTCCGGGCTGATCGAGAAACGTGTTGAAGGCGGAAGTCACGTCGGTTCCGGCAGCTTTTCCAATGGCGCCGGTAAAGTCGGAGGCGGTCGCATTGCCCCACTTATGGTCCTGCAAATAAGCTTGCACGCCCTTGCGAAATTTGGCCTCCCCCAGCCAGCGCTCGAAGGTCCGGATCACCGCGGCGCCTTTTTGATAGGTGATGTCGTCGAACGCGTTGGCGATGTCGCTGTCGGAAAGAATCGGTTGCCGGATCTGCCGCGCTGACAGCAGGCTGTCGAGCTTCATCGCATGCAGACGCGTGTCCAACTCTTCGGTTTCCATGTGCCAATCCGGCTTGAATTTCCGAACTGTCTTCTGTTCCATCCAAGTGGCGAAAGCTTCGTTCAGCCAGATGTCATCCCACCAGGCAGTCGTCACCAGGTCGCCAAACCACTGGTGCGCCATTTCGTGCGCCGCGGTGGTTGCCCAGGTGCGCTGGCGGTTTTGCGTGTCGTCGCTCGGCTTGGAAAGCAAAATACTCGACCCATAGGTGATCAGGCCGGCGTTCTCCATCGCGAAATTGCTGATGGGCATGGCCACGCTGTCGAGCTTTTCATAGGGGTAGGGCATCCCAAAATAAGTCTCGAGGATCTTTAGCAGCGGAGCGATGGTGGCTTTGGCGTATTCGGTTTCGCCGCTGTGGCCGCGCGGCAGGATGATCCGCAGGGGCGTTTTGCCTACGCGTCCCGCGTCCACTACATCGAAACGCCCCACGGCCAGCGCCACCAGATAGCTCGGCAGAGGCGGAGTCTCCTTGAAGGTGACCAGCTTCTGGCCGCCTGTTTCCGGGGTTTCGGAGAGCACCGGCGTGTTCGAGAACGCCAGTTGATCTTTGGGGACGCGCAGGCGCAATTTCCAGGGAACCTTGAACGCGGGTTCGTCAA
>DATFZA010000156.1:0-8155 GCA_035314765.1 Bryobacteraceae bacterium | reverse complement strand
GGCGAGTTGGACGCCGTGGTCGCCAACATCGGCATCGGCAGCGGCCGCAATCTGAAAACCGAGACCGCCGAAACTTGGGACCAGGTGATGCAGGTCAACGTTCGCGCGCACATGCTGATCGGGCAACGAGCGCTGGTTTCGTTGAGCGAAGGCGGCGCGGTCCTGCTGATTTCGTCGTTAGCCGCTGAGCGGCCTACCGGGCGAAATCCTTCCTATGAGACATCCAAAGCCGCGCTCTCGGCGCTCTGCCGGGCGATCGCGCTGGAGGGCCAGCCGCGCGGAATCCGCGCCAATACCTTGGCCCCAGGCCTTCTCGACACGCCCATGGGTCGAGCCGCCAGCGAACGGAGCCCGTCGCGCGCTGCCGCCGCTCTTCCCTTTGGACGCCAGGGCACCGCGTGGGAGATGGCCTACGCCGCTCTGTTTCTGATTTCCAAAGAAGCGTCCTACGTTAACGCGCAAACGTTATTTGTGGACGGAGGGTTAGGCTGCGGCGTCGTGCTTCCGCGGTGAAAAACCAGGAATGTCAGAAGCAGGGAACTGGCCAGCAAGATCCCGTCGCGCGTCAAAGTCAGCATGCTCACTTTCTCACCCACTCCGAAGCAGCCGCAATCGATTCCCAGTCCCAGGTGGTAGACATGCAGCATGGCCGCATAGAATCCGATCAATAGCGCGCTGAGCGCTGGCGCGGCGTAACGCAGAAATTTACCCGACACCAACAGCAGTCCCAGAATCAGCTCCACCGTGGGCAACGTTCGTGCGATCCACAACGCCGCCCAATCCGGCGCCATCTGATAGGCATCGATGGACATGGCGAACACCAGGTACGACTCCCGCAGCTTGGTGTAGGCCGCATACAGGAACACCGCGCCCAGGAAAACTCGTAGAACAATAGCCAGTTTGCGTGTCATGTTAGTTCAGAAGGCCTTTCTTTGAGACTCGTCCAAAACGGGGCGCCCAGGAGGACAACCCGCGAGTTCGCGACGCGGATGGGGACACAGCGTGCTCGATTCCGAACTCCTTCGTCAAATTCATCGTAGCTGTGTCCCCCTCGCCGCATGGCCTGAACACAGATTGTCGAGTGCCCCGCATATTTTTGCGAGGTTCATTAATTGAGGATGCTGTCGAGAAACTTGCTCAGCACCGCGTAGCTGACCGGTCCCGGCACCGGATAGCGGCGAACCAATTTGGTGATGATCATGGTGGGCGTCCCACTCACGTTCTCTGCCTGTGCCGCTTGAATGTCGCGATCCACTTCGGCGGCGATTTCTGGGTCGGCCGCCAACGCCCGCAGTTTCTTGGCGTCGTTCGCATCCAGCGCGCTGCACGCAGCGGCGGCCACATTGCCGTCCTGTCCCCAGGTTTCTTGCGTCCGGAATAGCCGATCCCCAACTTCTACGTACTTACCCAGCTTTTCCGCGGCGCTGGCATAGCAGGCAGCTTCGCGGGCGTGGGCATGCATCGCCAATGGAAACTCGCGATGGACCAGGTACACTTTTCCAGTCTTGACGTAATTGTCGATGAGCGGTCCAACCGTGTTCTGGTGAAAGACTTTGCAGGCCGGACACTGATAGTCGCTATAAAGATCAATGCGGATCGGCGCCATCGGATTGCCCATGGCGCGCCCGAACGTCGGTTTCGCTGGTTGCTGGCCCACCCCAAGGGTTACGCCAGCCACGAGCAAGACCGCGAAAAACACTCCTCGTTTCATACACCTTGAGCTTAAACCCTGCCCTGGTCGTCCGCAACGGTTCCGTTGGGCTGGCCTGTACTAGCCAAGAAGTTCACGGTCGCCGCGCAACATAATAGAAAACATGGATGAATCGCAAGTCTTAACGGAACAAAGTAACGGTATCGGAACCATCACGCTCAACCGTCCCTCGGCGTTGAACGCCCTGACGCTGCAAATGATGGATGGCCTGATCAAAGCTTCGGCCAGCTTCGAGCGCGACCCGGCGGTGCGCTGCGTGGTGCTGCGCGGGGCCGGCGAAAACTTCATGGCGGGAGGCGATGTCAAAGGGTTTCACAAGTCGATGGTGGAAAACCGCGAACAGTTTCTCGCCGCGCGGGAGATGAACGTCGTGCAGGCGCACCAGTTTATCTATCAACTCCGCCGCATGCCCAAGCCCGTTCTGGCCTCGGTGCAGGGCGCAGTAGCTGGTATCGGGTTGAGCTTCGTGCTGGCTTGCGACTTGGCCATCGCCAGCGACGACGCGTTCTTCACGCTGGCGTACCGGCACATCGGACTCTCGGCCGACGGCGGCTCCACGTATTTTCTCCCGCGCATCGTAGGCGAGCGCCGCGCTCTCGAGCTGACGCTGCTCGGCGATCGCTTTCCCGCCCAGAAGGCGCTGGAACTCGGGATTCTCAACTGGGTGGTCCCACGAGCGCAACTCGCCGAGGAAACCGCGAAGATGGCCCGCCGCCTGGCGGACGGTCCCACAGTCGCGCTCGGCCTGGCCAAGGGGCTGATTCGATCCTCGCTCGATCACACCTGGGACGAACATTCCCACCGCGAAGCCGAGAGCTTCGCCATGGCCTCGGCCACCCAGGATCACCTCGAAGGTCTCACGGCTTTTGTCGAGAAGCGCAAGCCGGTCTTCGCCGGGCGGTGATTCGCAAACCAGGGACGGACGGCGCAGACCAGGGACGGACGGCACCGTCCCCGGTTTTTCCCCAGCCCAACCCGACGCCGCCGCACCGCAGACTCGGGCGTCTCCGTGATATCGCCTAACCCCGAACGTTAGTGAGGGGATCACCGCGGATCAAGCGCCGATCCCCTCACTGACGTTCGGGGTTAGGCTGAACACGGCGCTTGATTCGCTTCACGGTGGCGACGCACTCCTCCACGCGCATTCCGTAGGTCGCGGCCAGGTATGCAACCCCATAGACCGCTAGAATTGCGATGGACCCAACCAGCGGCGATCGCCCCGGCGTTTCCAATTTCACGCCCCACGCGAGCGCCGCAGCCACGCTTGCAGCCGTCCACAATTTAGCCGAAAAAGCAAAAGGCAATCCAGTAAGCCCGATCCGCATGTTCAGCGTCCGGCGCAGCAACACGAATTCAATCCAGCCCGCCACGCCCGCTGAAGCTGTCAACCCAGCGGCGCCCCAGCGGCGTTCGATTCCGAGCCATCCTGGCGCCAGGATGGCGCAAACATAACCGAGCGCGATTGTTAGAGCTACGCGTATAGCCGCGTAGCGCAACGGCGTCCGCGTGTCGCGTAGCGCATAGTAGGTGGAAGAATACAGCCTTCCCAAAGTGGACGCGAGCAGTCCGATGGCCGAGCCGGCCAAAATTCCCCAAACATAGAGCGAATCCGCGTGCTGGAAACGGCCCGACTGGAACAGCGCCGCTGTGATCAAATCGCCCAGCGCGAAAAAGGCCACGGCTGAGGGCACGACGAAGAACGCGATGCGCCGCAATCCTTGATTCAGCCGGCGCCGCAGGTATTCCGAGATCTCCGGCCCGGCGCCGAGCGCGCTCGACATAGCCGGAAGTTCCGCCGCCGAGACCGACATCCCGAACAGACTTACAGGCAGCGTGTACAGCGTCTGCGCGTTGGTGAGCGCCGCGACTGCGCCGGTGCCCAGCAGGCTGGCGAACACCTGGTCGACATAGGCGCTGATTTGCACTACGCCCCGGCTGACAAAAACAGGCGCGAAATTGCGGATGGTCTCTCGCACCTGCAACGAGGCGGTGTCGAGATTCGGCCGCAGCCGGCGCGCCAATTTGACGACGGTCGGTACTTGCACGCCAAACTGCAGCGCGCTGCCGGCTACCGAACCCCAGGCCAGATAAATCGCCAGCGAAGAAAGATCGGCGCGCCCGAGTGCGATCAGAACCGCAATCATCACGGCGTTCCAAAGAACCGGCGCGGTGTAGGACAAAAAGAATTTGCGATGGCTGTTGAGGATTCCCAGGCACCACGCCGAAAGCACCAGCAGCCCCGCTCCGGGAAACAAAATCTGCACCAGACGGATGGTCAGCGCTCGTTTCGCGCCGTGGAAGCCCGGCGCGATGGCGTCGATGAGAAAGGGCGTCGCCAGCATTCCGAGACATACAATCACCGCGGCGCTCAACGCCAGAATGGAGAAGATCGCTCCCGAAAGCCGCCCGGCTTCTTCCTCGTCCTCCTGAGCGAGGAGGCGCGCGTACACCGGGATGAAGGACGCCGAAAGCACTCCTTCGCCAAAGAGATTCTGCAGGAAGTTCGGGATCTTGAAGGCCGCATTGAAAGCGTCGGCGGCATCGCTCTGGCCGAAATAGTGATTGAACGCCCGCTGTCGGACCAGGCCCATCAAGCGGCTGAGCAGGATTCCGGTTGCCACCAGAATGGAATGCCAGCCGGTGCGGTCGGGTGCCGCCGGTTGCTTAGCCAAGCGAGGATTCACCAAAGTACAGCCGCACGGCCGGGCGCGTCAGAAAGAATAGAAACGCCGTGGCAATCGCGACTCCGGATAAGTACTTCCACACTTCAGTGCCGATCGCCAGGCTGACGGCATCGCCCGCGCCGTTGATGGAAAACAGGACAACAGCGAACCACCACGCCCATTTCTTTCGTCGCAAAAGACCGGCCGCTGCCATGCAGCAGGCAACGCCAAGACTGATCAGCAGAGCGCCAAAGACCTGAGTTAGTCCCCGCGTGGTGAAAGCATCGAATGCGGTCCGATTGAGTTCCCACAAGCGGTCGAGTATCGTTCCGGGAACCAGCAGCGACGCTCCCGTAGTGACGGCGATGAGCGCGGCGAAAAACAAAAAGCCAGCAACTACTTTGATTGTTTTCGGCACGTCACTTTACGACAGATGTTAGCATTCTCATCGAGGGCCGCCCTATAATGTGTATAATTATTGTAAGGATACACATCATGCGTACAAACATCGTGATTGACGACAAGCTCATGCGGGATACTCTCCGAGCGACCGGTCTCAAGACCAAGCGCGAAGCTGTCGAGCAAGGCTTGCGGACCTTGCTGACGCTGAAGAGGCAGGCCGGGATCCGCCGGCTTCGCGGCAAGCTGGAGTGGCGGGGCGATCTCGATGCGATGAGGACGGATTAGTTGATCCTGGTGGATTCCAGCGTGTGGATCGACTACTTTCGGGGGGCGATCACGGCCCAAACCGAGAGACTCGATGCGCTTCTTGGCCAAGAACCTCTGGCGATTGGCGACTTGATCTTGATGGAGGTTCTCCAGGGCTTCACCAATGAGAGCGATTTCAATGAGGCAAGAAAGCTGCTGAGCTCCTTCACGCTCATCGAACTGGGCGGAAAAGAAATCGCGATCCAGGCGGCGCGCAACTTCCGCACGCTGCGTACACGCGGCGTGACCGTCCGCAAAAGCATAGATACCGTGATCGCCACTCGCTGCATCGAGAGCGGATATAGTCTGCTGCACAGCGACCGGGATTTTGAGCCATTCTCCAAGTATTTAGGTCTGCGGCTCGCTGGCTGACTACTGTTCCCGTCTCAGGATCACCGCCGATAGCCCCGGCACCCGCACCGTCACGCGTCCATCAAGCGCTGCTACCGGCCCCACCCCTTCCAGCAGATCTTTCCACGATCCATCTTGCGCCTCCGCAGTCAAATCCGCGGCATTGGCGTCCTTGTTCAGGAAGACCAGCAGATCGCCGCGCCGGTAGACGTACGCACTGGCGGTTACGGCCAATTGCTGCATCGAGCCGCGCCGCAGCGCCGGATACTGCGCCCGCAATTGAGCGAGTTTGCGCACATACGCCCAAACATTTTGCTGTTCAGATGTTCGGCCGGAGGCGCCAAAAGCGGCCACTGGAAAATCGCGCCGGTTGTCCGGATCGTCTCCGCCGCGCATGGCGATCTCGTCGCCGTAGTAAATCATGGGAATGCCGCGCGATGTCAGCAGGTACGTAAATGCGAGTTTCAAGCTCTCCACTGTCGCCTTGGGCTCGTTCATGAACCGCTGGACATCGTGCAGGCCCAGCAACGTGACCAGGTTATTCGGATCCGGATACAGATAATCGTGCGCCAGCATGGCCGCGAAATCGTTCATCTGCTGGCCCTGCCCGAAAGCCTTGCGCAACGCGAAGTACTGCGGAAAATCGAACACCGAATCCACTCCGGTATCGATGCCGCCGCGCGCCTGGCCTCCTTGAAAAAACGAAGTCAGCGCCGGGTCGCCGTCCAACACTTCGCCGACCACGTATAGATGCGGGTATTGCTTCTTGATCGCCGCCATCCAATCGCGCCAAAAGCTGCGCGGCACGTACGACAGCGTGTCCTGCCGGATGCCGTCCATCCCCGAGATGCCCGCCCACCAGAGCGTGTTCTGAATGATGTAACGCGCCACTTCCGGATCGTCCTGATTCAAATCGGGCAGAATGTCCGCGAACCACCCGTCCAGCACCGGCTTGGTGACGGAGGACGCCGCGTGCGGGTCCATCATCGCCCAGGTCTGCCAGGTCTCGTTCAGATGCTTCTCGCGCGTGCCGTGATACCAGGTGGGCGTCGGCGAATCTGTCACCCAGGGATGATACGGCCCGGTATGGTTGGCCACCATATCCAGAATGATCTTGATCCCGCTGCGATGCGCGGCATCGGTCAACTCACGAAACTTGGCGCCATCGCCGAAGTGCTCGTCCACGGCATAGAAATCCACAGCGCCATAACCGTGATAGTCGGTCACCGGTTTGTCTTGCGCTTTCTCGATCTGGTTGAGATGGTTCACGTTGTCATACAGCGGATTGATCCAGATCGCGGTGACGCCGAGATCCTTCAGATACGGCAGATGATCGAGGATGCCCTGCAAATCGCCGCCATGGTAGAAATGCGGATCGGCCGGGTTGAACAGGCCCTTGGAAATCGCCGGGTCGTCGTTCGATGGGTCGCCGTTCGAAAACCGGTCCGGCATGATCAGATAGATCAGATCGTCTTGCGAAAAGCCTTGAAACCGGCCCTCGGCCGCAAGCGGCGCGAGCACCTCAAACGGGATGGACGCCGAACCGCGATCGGTAGTCACGCGCAATGGATGCTGGCCTGTTGCTTTGATCCGCACATCGACAAACAGATATGTTCCGCGAGCGTTGGCGTGGGCCGCAACTACATCCACCCCAGCGTCAGTGGCCTCAACGCGTGCGCCCGCCAGCTCTGTACCACGGACCAGCAGACGAACCGGATTGATAGTATGATCCACCCACCAATTGGGCGGATCGACCTTGGTCACCGACGGCGCGGCGGCCAAGGTCAAACACGCGCCCAACAACAGCCACAGGCGTCTCATGTAGCAACCGAAACCGATTTGAGAACCGGCCGCGCCGGCTCCGTGCGGTCCTGCACTCTTTGCATAAACAGCGCCGCTAGCACTAGAAACGCTCCGCCGGCCACGACAGCGTAGAGGCGGTTGTTATCCAACCAGTGATTCATGACCCAGCCAAAGCACAGCGACGCGGTGATCTCGGGCAGGACAATCGAGAAATTGAACACGCCCATGTAAATCCCTATCTTTTGCTGCGGCAAGCACCCGGCGAGGATGGTGTAGGGCATGGCGAGAATGCTGGCCCAAGCGATGCCCACGCCGGTCATCGAGAACAGCAGCAGCCATTTGTCATGAATCAGCGCGACAGAAAATAACCCAGCCGCGCCGCACATCAGGCACAAGGCGTGAGTCACTTTCCGGCCGAGCGCCCGCGCCAGCACCGGCAGCATGAACGACCAGAGAAAGCAGACCGCGGAGTAAAAGCCGAAGCAAACGCCGCCCCATTGCACGCCCTCGGTGTAAAGGGCGGATTGGGTATCGGTCGCGCCGAAAACGTTGTGCGCGACTGCGGGAGTAAAGTACAGCCACATGCAAAACAAACCAAGCCAGGTGCAGAACTGTACCACGCAGAGTTGCTGCATCGTGTCCGGCATGTGCCGGATGGCGCCAAGGATCTCGCCCAAGCCCGTGCCTTCTCCCTTGCGCCGCAGAAAATCCACCATGTTTTCGGGCGGATACTCCTTGGTCGTGAACACGGTCCAGAGCACGCATCCGAGAAAAACCGGAGCGCCTATATAAAAGGCCGTCCGGACGGGCAAAGGAATGGAGTGCAGTCCCGCCGCTTCGCCTCCTATGTGGAACCAGTTGGTCAACATGTAAGGCAGCGCCGAGGCGATGGTCGCCCCCAACCCGATCATGAGGCTTT
>DATFZA010000155.1:0-5996 GCA_035314765.1 Bryobacteraceae bacterium | reverse complement strand
CCGCGTGTCCCTGTATGGAGCCTGATAGCGCGCGACCAGATCGTAACGCCGTTCGCCATCCAACACCTGGCTCAGCGCATTGCCGCCGACGGCAGTCTGCACCGCATCCTGAACGTCAGCGACGTTGATCTGAAACCGCGCCGCTTGCCGGCGGTCCACCTGAATATTCAAGTTGGGCTGTCCCAGGAGACGAAACACGCCCAGATCCTCGATGCCAGAGACGGTTCGCATTACCTTGACGATCTGGTCCGCCTTGTCCTCCAGCGTTCTCAAGTCGTCGCCATAAATTTTGGTGGCCAGTTGTCCCTTGACGCCGCTTACCGCCTCTTCCATGTTGTCGGCGATGGGCTGTGAGAAGTTCCAAATCGCTCCGGGAATTTTCTCCACCTCTCGGTTCATTGCGGCAATCAGCTCTTCTTTGTCTTGGTGAAAAATCGGCCGCCACTGTTCCTTCGGTTTCAAGTCGACGCAAAATTCCGTGTTGAAGAAGCCGGTGGTATCGGTGCCGTCATCCGGGCGTCCCACTTGGCTGGTAACGATGGTAGCCTCCGGGAACGCCGCCAGTGCGAGGCGGGCCAGATTGGCCACGCGTACGCCTTCCGTCTGGCCGGTGCTCGGCGCAAACGTACCCCGCACCCACAGCGAACCCTCGTCCAAATGCGGAAGAAACTCCGAACCGATGGCGTCCCCTGTACCGAGGTAGGCCATCGCGCCTAGCGCCAGGACCCCCACTCCAATCGCTGCCCACCGGTGCCGGATCGACCATCGTACGGCTGACCGATAGTGAACAATCAGGTGCCGCATTAACGGATTCTGCCACTCCCTAGCGCCTTTCCGAAATAACAGAGCCGCCAAAACGGGCGAGACGACGATGGAGAACAGCAGCGCGCCTAGCAGCGCGAAGGCGACCGTCCAAGCCATCGGTTTGAAAAGGCGCCCTTCCACCCGTTGCAACGTAAAAATCGGAATATACGCCGTAATGATGATCGTTATGGCGTAAAACACCGGCCGCTGCACTTCGTGCGCCGCAGTTCGAATCTGATCCGCCACCGGCACTGGCTCATCCGGCGCGTGCGTCCGTCCGTGCAGGTGCCGCACAATGTTTTCGATCATCACGACCGCGCCATCCACGACCATTCCGAAGTCCAGCGCTCCCAGCGATAGCAGGTTGGCGGGAATATGCCGCAGGCTTAAGCAGATCGAGGCGAACAGCAACGAGAACGGAATGGTAACGGCGACGATCAGCGCCGCACGCGCGTTGCCGAGAAACAAGAACAAGATAAGGACAACCAGGATAATGCCTTCGGTCAAATTGTGCAGCACGGTGTGCGTGGTGAGTTCCACCAACTCGCTGCGATCGATAAAGGGAACTATCTTTACCCCTTTGGGCAGAATGAGGTTGTTGAGCTCGTCTACTTTGGCATGAATTCCCTTGAGCGTGGAATCGGAATCCGCGCCCTTGCGCATCAGAACGATTCCGGAAACCACATCGTCGTTGCTGACAATCCTTCCATCCTCCCGATGATAAGCGCGGCCAAATTGGCCCAGCCGGATTTTGGGGCCTTGCGCCACCAATGCTATGTCCCGGACGTGCAGGGCAGTCCCGTTCTGGGTCTTGATCACCGTGTCACTGATGTCCGGTACGTTCCTCACCAACCCCACTTCACGAACGTTCACCTGCTGCAGGCCAGCTTCAATAAAGCTGCCGCCTGCATTGGCGTTGTTGTTAGTCAGTTGCTGCTCCACCTGTCCAATGCTCAGGCCGTAGGCGATCAGCTTTTCGGGATCGATGCGCACCTGGTACTCGCGGGTTGGCCCCCCAAAGCTGGCGACGTCTACTACGTTGGGAACGGACTTAAAGCTCTTTTCGACCACCCAATCCTCGAGCGATTTCAACTCCATCACGTCATATTGAGGATTGGTGCTGCGCAAGGTGAAGAAATAGATTTGTCCGACCGGGCTCCAGTCGGTACCCATCTGCGGAGTGATACCGGGTGGTAGGGTGACCTGCGCCAGGCGCTCCAGCACCCGTTCCCGATTCCAGGCGTTCTCCGATCCATCCTCGAAGATCAGCTTCACATCGGAAAGCCCGAATAGCGAGAAGGATCTCAGATGCACTACATCGGGAATCCCGTTCATGGCGATTTCCAACGGAATCGTGACCTGCTGCTCGATCTGCTCCGCCGATATCCCCGGCCATTGGGTAATGATGTCGACGTAGTTGTTAGCCACATCCGGATAAGCTTCCACGGGCAGGTTATGGAATGAGATCGCGCCCCAACCCAGCAGCAAAATGGCAATCGCCAGAACGACGAAACGATTGGCTAGCGAAAAATCTACTACCTTACGAATCATTACTGCTCCACGGTGGCTTGAAAAACCAGCGCATTGGAGATGACCTGGTCTCCCGGCTTGATCCCGGTGGCGATTTCCTGCAGCCCGCCCGGAAGCATATTCCCTCCCACTACCTCAATTCTGCGAAATTGATTGTTCCCGGCCGGTGAGTAAACCCAATCGCGGTCGTGCAGATGCAAAATGGCAGTGGCCGGAACGGATGCAACCGTTTCCTTCTGCATCCCGTGGAAGGTCGCGGTGACGAACATCCCGAAGCGCAACATCCCCGGATTGTTCACTTCCAGCCTCACCTTGGCAGTGCGAATATTGGGATCCATGGTGGGACCGATGTTATCGATGCGGCCCTTCAACACCAATTTGGGATAAGCGTTCAAGTGAATGTCGGCGTACTCGCCAACACGCACGAAGGACATGTCGTTTTCATAGACATCGCAGATAATCCACACGCGCGACAAATCGGAAATGGTGAACAGGTTGGGTGAATTATCCAGCGTCTTCACGCCCGCCGCCGCGGTCACCTGCTGATCGGTTATCACACCCGACACGGGTGCATGAATCTCGATGATGGAGCTGCGATGGTTGAGGTCGGCGCCCAAAACCCGAAGATGTTCGATGGTCGTCTCGGTGGTCACCTTGGCTTTGATTTCCGCGTCCTCCGCCACTTCTTCGTCCTTCTTGGCGATCGCGCCCTTTTCCAAAAGTACTTTGGCGCGTTCCAACTGCGCTTTGGCCAGTTCGTCGTCCGCGAGCGCTTGCCGGTAATCCGAGAATGCCTGGGCGATATCCTGACTCTGAATTTTCAGCAGCAATTGCCCTTTGGTGACGGTGTCTCCCAGACGGGCGTCGATTTCCACGATGCGCCCGGAAGCGAGCGAGATCACGGGGATATTGCGGGAAATGTCGGCGCTCACGGACCCGGTGGTTTTCAGCTCAGGCGCGACCGCATACTCGCCCGCGGTAACTACCGGAAACTCCTTCGCATCCTTGACCTTGAAAATATTGCCGTCGGTTTCGTTTTCTACGTTGGCCGGGGGTGGCGCTTCCGCCTTCATATCCGCCTGCACCTTCGCTCCGCAACCGGCGAGCACGAAACTAAAACTCATGCACGCGAGGAGCCCAGCTTGCTTGCGATTCATTGAATAACCTCCTGTCCCACCGACATGTTTACCTGCGCGGCAGCGGTCAAGTAAGAACCCACCAGGTTCAGGTAATTGAGCTGCGTGCTGCGGTAGTCTTGTTGCGCCTGTAAGAAGTCCAGCAGCGACGCGCCGCCTCTGGTGTATGCGAACGAAACAATCTCCCGCACCTCGGTAGCGTCTTTCAAGTAAGATTCCTTGTACGGTCGCAATAGCGTCAAGTTGCTTTCTAGCGCTGCGTTGGCGGAATCCACGTCGCCGAACACCTGCGCCGTGGCCGCATCCCGCAACCGTTCGGAACGCGCGATGTCTTCTTGGGTCCGGAGCTTCTCGCCCTGATTCCGATCGAAGATGCGCAGCGGAATGCTGACATTGAATCCGAGGTAGACCGGGATCGGCGGATTGCGCGCAAAATCCACGCCGAACGTAGGATCGGTCGAGCCGTTGGCCACCGCGAGCTTGTGATCGGTCTGCGCCTTATCTATCGCCTGCACGGCGGCTTTCAGGTCGGGCCGGTTCTGCAACGCCAGGCTCCGCAATTCCTCCAGCGGCCGGATCTCATTGGTGAAGTCGAAAGTACCCGTTACGTCGAAATGTTCCACTGGTGTCCGATCGTTCAGCAGCGTCAGCAACTGGATTTTGGCGGTGCGCAGATTTACGATGGCGGTCTGCACATCCGTCTCAAACTGCACTCGCTGAAGCCGGAGACGCTTGAAATCGACACTCGCAATATCGCCGGCCTTCAATCGCTCGTTGCTCACCTCGAGCAGGCGGTTATAGAAAGCCAGGCTTTGGCGCGTGAGATCCAGAATCGCTTTCTGCTGCAGAGCTTGCACAAACGCGGCCCGCAAAGTGAACAACATCCCACGCTCCTGGTCCGCATACTGCGATATGGCAATTTCCGTTCCCTTCTGCGCGCTTTCGAGCCGCAGTTCGCGTTTGTGCCTGCGCTCATAAAGATAGTTGACCGACCCCGACGGGAAGGCGTAGGCGAAAGGACTATAGGCCGGGTTGCCTCCGCTGGGAGGGGCCTGCGTCGAAAAAAAGTTGATCTGATCCAAACCGCCGGTCAGGTTCGGGTTGGGCCGCAGAAAGGCGGTGATCTCCTGTGCGCGCGACTCCTCAATCCCAATCTGCGCCGCTCGCAGGGTCGGGTTATTCTGCTGAAACTTGTCGCGAACCTCCGCCCAGCTTAGACTGCTGGTTTGCGCACCTGCCGTGAAGCACGCCAACAGCCAAAGACCAATAGCGTATCGCCGGCTCGAATGTTCGAAATTCCACATGTTCAGTTTGTTGTTGGTTCGCTCCAGCCGTCGGAGTCACTTCACGCGAATGACGGCCACGAAAGTCCGCCGGAAGAGCAACGTGGAGTACACCCAGATCTAGGATCGCTCGGTTCATCCGAAAGGATGGAAATCTTGCGGTCAATCGTTAGCTATCTATGTAGGTTGGAGTACTCGTCTGTTATGGTAGACCACAATGTGTAAAGAAGGCATAAAAATCATGCCTGTAAGTAGTTGAAACATGGATGTTGAGTCCTGACCTTCTGGCTAATCGTTTGATTGCCTCTCTAAGAAGAGCGATGGGATAATGATCTTCACGAACTTGAAATCTATGTGGCGGTTGGAACGGGTCTGGGAAGAGCGCAATCGTACGCCGGTCTTGCTGGCGAGCGGCACAATCGTTGTGATTGTCGCCTTCGCCGACTGGTGGACCAAGCCTTTTGTCGCGTTTGGGTTTCTCTATCTGTTCCCCATCATGCTCGCCGCAGGATTTCTGCGCCGATGGATAATAGCCTTGCTGGGTGTCAGCTGTGCCGTCCTGAGTGAAATTTTCAGCTCGCTCGACCCGTCGAACGTTCGTTTAGCTTTTGAGTCGCTGGCGTTGGCTGGTTGCGGCCTCTTCGTCGCTGAACTGGTGCGCAACCGCCGCTTGACCTTGGAAGCGCAAGAACGGCTGAAAGTTCTGGTTGAGACCAGTCCCGCGGCTATCGTGACCGTTGACGAGCGAGGCTCGATCGAACTGGCGAATCACGCCGCTAACGAGCTGATGGCCCCGCGCGACGGAGAACTGGTCGGCTCTCCCATCGCTGCGTTCCTGCCGGAACTGCATCATGCTTTGCGCTGGGAAGAAGCCCCACAGTTCCGGGCGACCATGCAGTGCAGAGGCCATCGCGGGAACGGCGAGTCCTTCACCGCCGACGTTTGGTTCTCAACGTATAAAGAAGGGCTGAAGCCTAAGCTTGCCGCGATTATCGCGGATGTCACCGAGGAGACGTCTCCGGTCGACTCCGACTCGCCTTTGGGCGGCCGCGATATGCGAGTTCCCCTGAACCAGCGGGAAATCGACGTGCTCCGCCTTCTGGTTCAGGGCCTGGCCAACAAGGAGATTGCAAACAAAATGGATGTGTCGGAAAGCACGGTCAAGAATACGCTTCAGCAGTTGTTTGCCAAGACCATGGTTCGCACGCGCTCTCAGCTTGTCCGGGTGGCTTTGGAGCAGTAT
>DATFZA010000154.1:0-3855 GCA_035314765.1 Bryobacteraceae bacterium | reverse complement strand
TGCCCGGCTTGTCGAAAGCGGAAGCGCTTTCCATCATGCCGGTGGGATTCGTGGTCATCGCCCTGCGCGCTCTCTGGCACGCCAGCCCCAGTTGGAAGGGACGCCTGCTGGCGCTGCCGGGCGCGGTAGTTCCGCTTCTTTACGCCTATCTCATTCCACCGGCTACTCCGCATGTACTGATGATTTCGTTGATCGCGCTGTTCTGCATCACGATTTTCGGCCTGCCGATCTTCGCCGTTTTCGGCGGCTTGTCGCTGCTGCTGTTCTGGGACAGCGGCACGCCCACGGCTTCCGTGCCCGTGGAGATGTACCGTCTGGTTGCTTCCCCTTTGCTGCCGTCGATCCCCCTCTTCACGCTGGCCGGGTATTTCATGGTGGCCGGCGGTGCGACGAAACGGCTGCTGGGAGTATTCACGGCGCTCTTCAGTTGGATGCCGGGCGGTTTGGCCATCGCCACCGTCGCCATCTGCGCCGTGTTCACGTTTGCCGGCTCGGGCTTGACTATCTTGTCGCTGGGCGGCCTGCTGGTACCGATGCTTGTGCGCACGCGCTATCCCGAGAATTTTTCCATCGGCCTGCTGACGTCTTCAGGCTCGCTGGGTCTGCTGTTCCCCACCAGCGTGCCGGCGATTCTCTACTGCGTTTATTCGCAGACTCCCATCAATAAGCTGTTTATTGGCGCACTTCTGCCCGAGCTGTTGATGGTAAGCTGCGTGGCGGCCATCGGGATCCGCAAGGGGCTGCAGTCGAATGCTGTCCGGGAGCCGTTTCATTTCAAGGAAGCGGGCTCAGCCATCTGGAAAGCCAAGTGGGAGCTGATGCTGCCGGTGATCATGATCGTCGGCCTGTTCGGCGGCTTCGGCACGTTGACAGAAGCCGCCGCGCTGACCGCTTTCTGCGCTTTTGTCGTCGAAGTTTTCATTTATCGCGATATCAAAATCACGCGCGATTATCGGGAGATGTTCATTGAGTGCGCCACCATCGTCGGCGGCATTCTGCTGATTTTGGGCGTCGCGCTGGGCTTTACCAATTGGCTGATCGATGCGGAGGTGCCGGGTAAATTGATTGACTGGGTGCGCGCCAACGTGCATTCAAAATATCTGTTCTTGCTGTTGTTGAATGTGGCCTTGCTGGTGGTTGGCGCAATGATGGATATTTTCGCGGCGATTTTGGTGGTGGTGCCGCTGATCAAGCCTCTGGCCGCGGTTTATGCCATCGATCCGGTGCAACTGGGTGTAATCTTCATCGCCAATCTGGAGCTGGGCTATCTGCATCCGCCAGTGGGCATCAATCTGTTTCTCTCCGCGTATCGCTTCAAGAAGCCCATGGGGACTATTATTTGGGCAACGCTGCCGTTTCTGCTGGTGCTGATGGGGAGCGTGCTGCTGATTACCTATGTGCCGTGGCTCACGACCGCGCCGCTGCGGTGGTTTGGAAAGTGAGCAACCGGGTGCAAAATAAAATAGCCCGCGCGAGGACGACTACCGTCCCGCGCGGGCTACCAATCGGACGATGTTCCTAAGGCGCCTGCTTACCAGCGGCGGCCCCAGCCTCCGCGATACCCAAAGAAAACCGATGGGCCGTAGAAGAACGGGTAGGGGGCGTAGGCGTAGGGGTAAGGATACGGAGGGTAAAGATATGGTCCGGGCGCGTATGGCCGAGGGCCGTAACCAGGGCCGTAACCAGGTCCATAGCCGGCGCGGGGACCACCTCCCCCGCCAGGGTAGTCAAACTGCTGCGCCGGAGCGAAGGCATAGGAGTCGCCAGTCACCGTTACCGGGTTTTCCAGGCGGAACGTCAGCGCAGTCTCCGGATAGACCACCGTCGGGCGGCCGCGCGTTACCAACACACCGATCCCGGAGACAAACGCGCCACCGATGGCCCCCATACCGGCGCCAAAACCGCCGGCTACTCCGGCGCCAATCGCTGCGCCCAAGCCCGTGGTTGCGCCGATTGCCGCGGCATCCCGGCCCACCGACGTAGGACCCTTCCGGTCAACCATTTGCGTCTTAATCGGGACTTGCTGGCCATCGGCGATTCCTAATTCCGTCAATTCCAAGTGCAGGCTGGAGGTACCTTTCACGCGGCCAGCCTTCAAAGCCTCTACTACCCGGCCTCCCACCATCTGGCCGCGATGCGCGATCACCCGTCCATTCACGACAATGGGTTCGAGGAGCGTAGCGGTGAAGGCATCGCCGGTCTGGTTATGATTGCTCGATAACACTTGGTTCGTTCTGACCGTAACCCACGTGCCGCCGGGGATGGTCAAGGTCACCGGTCCTGAAGGCGGTGCCTGGTACTGGCCTGGCCCCTGGAACTGGCCTGGCCCCGGCTGATTCTGCTGCCAAGGCTGAACCTGTTGGGAATTAGCCGGTGGCGGCGGAGGGGGCGGCGGGTTCGGCGCCGGGTTGGATGCCGGGTCCTGGCCTGCGGCCGGAGGCGGCGCCGGATCGCCGGTTGCCGGTGCATTCTGTCCTGGCTCGCCAAACCGCCTCCAGCCGCCCGGAGAAGCTTCCTGAGCGGCCAGAGGAAGAACGCTCGCCAGAAGCGCGGTTGCTATTAAGCTCGATGTAGTACGACGCATGTGTTTCTCCAAGCTTCGGTACTGGCATCTAGCATGCCAATCCCAACACTCTTAGAATAAAAGACTTATCAGCGGCCACAGTGGTTGTTTTCAGCCACCTCGGTTCCTGGGGACCACCGCGTAAAGCGCTTGGTTAGCAATGCCGATTTATTCAGTGGCATATGGCCCCTACCATCAGTCCAGCAGAATTGGCCGCGCCCGTCAAATCGGGATCATGGTTATCCCTTTTCCGGCCTAGCCTCGGAGATTTCCTGATCCTGCTGACGCTGTTCTGGGCCTTTCTGGCCTACCCGGGAAGTTGGGACAAATTTATCGGCGATGCCAATACCGGGTTGCATGTGCGAACCGGCGACTATGTTTTGGCCCACCACTGGGTTCCGACGCAGGATCTGTTTTCGTACTCCAAGCCGCACCAAACCTGGTATGCGTTCGAGTGGTTGAGCTGTACAATCTACGCGGCGATTCACAGGTCATTCGGCCTGGCCGGCATCGTTGCTCTTTCGGCGGTGATGGTGGTGTTGCTGCCGTTCCTGTGGCTGCGGGATTCGCTCGCGCGAGGCGCTACGCCGCTGCTGGCGCTGCCAGTGGTTTTCGTCGGCTTTCGCGCCGCCTCGATTCACTACCTGGCCCGGCCGCACCTTTTCACCCTGTTCCTGTTCAGCGTCGCCGTGGCGATGATCGAACATGACCGAAGGCGAGGCGGCCGGCTGGTCTGGCTCTTAGTACCATTGACCATCCTGTGGACCAATCTACACGGCGGCTTTGTGATTCTGCTGGTGTACCTGGGGGTGCTGGTAGCGGGCAGTCTCGCTGAACGCAATCTCCTGGCCGCCAAACGCTATGCTCTGCTGACCGCGCTCTGCGCGGTGGCCTCATTGGTTAATCCATACGGCTATCGTCTGCATCTGCATATCATTCAATTCTTGGGCTCGTCTTGGCTCGCGAATATGGTGCAGGAATATGCGCCGGTTACGGCCTACCATGGCGACGACCGGGTTAACTGCTATTTCGGTCTGTTGGCCATCGGAGTTGTCTGCGCCGGGTTGCTCTTGCGGCGCCGCAGATTTGTGGAACCGCTGTGGATCGTGGTGCTCGGATATGCGGCTTTTCATTCCGCGCGGCACATCCCTATATTTGTAATCGCCACGGTGCCGATCGTTTCCGCCGTTCTTACGCCGGTCTGGAAAGGTTGGGTGAGCGGTTTCACGAATTCCAGCACCTTGCGCGTGGTCGATTCGATATTCGATTCGATGACGCCACAGTTCGGGCGC
>DATFZA010000153.1:0-13725 GCA_035314765.1 Bryobacteraceae bacterium | reverse complement strand
GCGGACGCCGAGGGCGGCGAGGGCGCCGGCCCGCGATCCAGGGGGATCGCCCCAGAAGTTAATGGTGTAATCTGTAACGGTCATGGATCCAGAAGTCAGCCGGCAGCATCTTGGTTCGGCGAGTAAGGCGCTCTCGCCGGCAGCCATGGCAGCGGCCTTAGAGCTATCCGGGTTGCGGCCCACGCCAGACGAGTGGCGCAGGTTCACCTTGCAAAGCATGCAAGGCGCGGGCGTGCTCTCGCTCGCGGCGGGCATGGTCTTTCTGGTGGCGTTCAATTGGCAGCAGATCGGACTCTACGGACGTTTCGCCATGGTGGAAGTGCCGATGCTGTTGGCGCTCGCGGTCGCCTGGATCAAGGGGCTCGACAAACTATCCGGCAAGCTTGCGCTGATGCTGGCTGTGATGCTCACCGGCGCTCTGCTGGCGCTGTTTGGGCAAACCTACCAAACCGGGGCCGACGTTTATGAACTCTTCCTGGGCTGGGCGGTGCTGACTTTACCTTGGGTCATTGCCTGCCGGTTCTCGCCCTGCTGGGCATTGTGGTTGCTGCTGATCAACCTTTCAGCTCTGTTCTATTCGGGTTGGTCGGATCACATCGGGCCGTTCTCGTGGATATTTTCTTCGCGCTTGGGGTTGACGGCCTGGGCGCTCCCATTTGTGTTGAACACATTCGCCTACATCGGCGTGGAAGCACTGCTGCGCTCAAAGGCGCCAGGGTTTGAAGCGCGGTGGCTCGGCCGCGGTGTGATGACGGCCGCCATGGGCTTTGCCACGACCAATGTCGTGATCCTGATTATCGAACTTTGGAAAGCAGACACACCGAAGCTGCTCACGCCGCTGATGTTCATCGCGGCTTCAGTGGGGCTGTTTGCCTACGCCTTCTGGCGAAGGGACGAGCTTTTTCCCTTCGCGGTTCTCGCGCTCTCCTGGTTGGTGGCTACGACTACGATACTGAGCCGGGCAATGATCGAAGCCAAATCCGGCATTGGCGGGGTTCTGGTGGTCGCGGTTTACATCATCGTGGCCGCGGCCGGCGCAGCCAGGGGAATCGCCTATCTGGGCGGGCTCTGGAAGGTACGGGAGACCGCGGCGTGACGACTGGTGAATTGTACGGGATCCTCGCTGAGCGTGGCCTGGTTTCTCCCGATCAGCCTTTGCCAGAACTGCCCGCGCAAACCCAATCGCCATGGTATGTACAAGCGCTGGTCGGTTTTTGTGCTTGGATCGCCGGCATACTTCTCCTGGTGTTCCTGGTTATGGTTGTCATGCCGTCAAACGGGCGAGGCGATAGTGCGATTTTCCTGACGGTGGGTGCGGTGCTCTGCGTCGTGGCAGGATTCCTGTTCGCGAAAATTGCCGTCAGAAGCCAGTTCGCCAATCAGCTCGCACTGGCGCTCAGTTTCGGCGGGCAGATCGGCATCGCCGTGGGCCTTGGCATTGACGGTGCTGGTGTCAGGGCCGCGCTCTGGGGAATGTTGGTAGTGGAAATCATAATGGTCTTTGCCATGCGCAACCACTTCCAGCGGTTCCTCTCCACCCTGTTCGCGGTCGTTGCGTGGGCGCTGGCGATGGATGAACTGCTCTTGCGGGATTTGCCGGGAGGTTGGGCTTACTCGGAAAGGTTTTCGCAGGTTCCGCAAAGCCCCGATGTTTTCCTGTCGGTGGCGCTGTGGCTCGTCGTTTGGGCACCCGTCGTTTTCGGCGCGTTGTGGCTCGCCAGACGCGAGAGTAGCTGGATGGCCGATGGGCGGGAAACTGTCCTGCGCCCCGTCACTCATGGACTAATCGCATCGCTCGCCATCGCCCCGCTAGCTTTGCTTCCGAGCATTTTCTGGATTGCGCTGGGACTCGGACGGGAACCCAGCTTGACCAGCGGAACCAGCGGTTTGATAGCCCCCTGGCCGCTGCTGGGAGCTTCGCTCGCTTTGCTGGGCTTGGCTCTGGCGTTCCTGCTTCGCCACCGCCCGCTGATGGGGTTGGCCGTAGTCTTCGCCTTGCTCGAAATATCGAGCTTCTACTATGTACTCGGCGCTTCGTTGCTGATGAAATCGCTCATCATGATTCTGCTCGGCGCCGCTCTCCTGGGATCCGCGCGTAGGCTGCAGGCGGTCTGGAAATGATCTCCCGAATCTTGCTCGTTTGCGGCGTGGTGCTCGTATTCGGCGTCGTCAATTGGCAGATCGAAGCTAATGAGCGCCTTCGAACCAGCGGACAGGACGTACTCCTCCAGATTGTTCCCGTGGATCCGCGCTCGCTGATGCAAGGCGACTATATGGCGCTGAACTTTGATGTGGCACGGCAGATCGGCGCGGCCGTCCACCCAGAAGAACGTGGTTATCGAGTCGCGGTGTTGGCCCTCGACGAGCACCGAGTTGGCCACTTCGTCCGCTTCGATACCGGGGCTCCGCTCAATCCCGGAGAAGTGCGCTTTCGGGTCCGCCTGCGCGATTCATCCGTCTGGCTGGGAACCAACGCATTCTTCTTTCAGGAAGGGGATGCCGGCCGTTATGCGGGCGCCCGCTATGGATTGTTTCGCGTGAATGAAGACGGTCGAGCCCTATTGGTTGATCTCGAAAAGCAGCCGCCTACCGGACGGGCACCAGAGTAAAGGTCAGCAAAAAAATCATCAGCGCTGCAACGCCCAGCCAGGCACGCCCCGCGCCGATTCCGCGCTGATCGTAAATCAGCGGATGCCGCATGCCAAAGAAGAAAAGCAGCGCCGCCCAAACCAGCCAACTGCGGGAATACAGCAAGCCCATAGGCACCAATGCCGCCACGAAGATCCGCGACAGCCAACGATGCCAGCGGCCGGCAAAGGAGTAAAGAATGTGCCCGCCGTCCAATTGCCCGATCGGCAGCAGATTGAGCGCGGTGGCCAGAATGCCCACCCAGGCGGCCCGTCCCAGCGGATGCAGATAGATGTTGGCGGTGCCAACGCCTGGCAGCAGCACGGCCTCCAGCAGTCGTTGCAGCAACGGGACACCGAATATCAGGTCACCGCCTTCGGCCACGCCCGGGATTATCTTTGACCAGGCGATACCCAGGATCAAAGCCGGTACCAGCATGACAAACCCCGCCAAGGGTCCGGCGATGCCGACATCGAATAGCGCCCGCTTGCTGTAAATCGGACTCTGGATGCGAATGAACGCGCCCAACGTGCCGATGGGAGTCGGCGCCGGGAGAAAGAAAGGCAATGTCGCGTCGATCCGATAATAGCGGCAGGCCAGGTAGTGCCCCATCTCATGCGCCAGCAGGATGGTCATGAGCGGGAGCGAGAACCATGCGCCCTGGAGCAGCAGCGCTGGATTGCGCCAGAGATCGGGAACCAGACTGACGTATTGTTCGAGTTCGATCGGCCGGCCCGCTTGGTAGCCCTGTGAAAACACTACTCCGGCCATGGTTGCGGTCAGCAACGTGGCTAGAAATAGCGCTGCATGCAGCACGAGCCTGCGCGTACCGATGGTACTTCGAGTGAAGGCAAACTCAGCCCGCAGTGCTTCTACGGATAAGCGGGGAACCACGCGGTTACTGCAGGGTCTGCAATTCCTTGCCGGGTTTGAAGCGGACGGCCTTGCCGGGCGGGATCGCCACTTCGGCGCCAGTTCGCGGGTTACGGCCAATGCCGGTCTTACGCGGGCGCACATTGAAGATACCAAAGCCGCGAAGCTCGATACGCTCCCCCTGCGCCAGCGCTCGTTTCATGCTTTCGAACACGGTCTCCACGGCCATCTCGGCCTTAGTCTTAGTAATGCCGGTTTTGTTGACAACTTCGTTGATGATATCCAGCTTGATCAAAGTGCGCCCCGTCCTTTGCGGGGAAAAGCTGAGTCCATTATCCTATGGCAAAGCAACCCCATGATAGGATTAGGGTTAATCCATTGTCAAGTCCCCTTTCGGCCCTAGGCCCGCTCGCACCCGTCTCCGCCGATGTGTTTCGTGAGACTTGCGCCCATTTTGCCACCGGCGTTACGGTGGCAACCGCTTGCAATGGCGACGGTTCCCCGCACGGCCTGACGGTAAGCACGTTCACTCCCGTCTCCCTCGATCCGCCGCTGGTTTTGATCTGCGTCGACTTCGCGCCTGCGATCCACGAAACATTCCGATGGAGTCCTGTCTTCGGCATAAACATCCTCGCGGAGGATCAGAAATGGTTGTCGATCCACTTCGCTCGCTTGCCGGAAGGTGGATTCGACCAGGTCGCCTGGAGTGCCGGAGCAAGCGGCGTGCCGTTGCTGGCCGGAGTGCTGGGTTGGATGGAGTGCGCGGTTGTGAACCGAATGGATGCAGGCGATCATACTATTGTGATTGGTGAAGTGGTCGCGGCCGGATCGCGGGAGGGGAAGCCGCTGCTGTATTTTGATCGCGCTTACCGGCGGATCGAGGGAACATGACGCGCGCTTTAATAACCCGCGGCGCTCTCGAAACCTGCCTTCATGCCAGTCGCCCGGGGACACAGCTACGATAAATCTAATTGATGGAACTCGGACTCGGGCCCGCTGTGTCCCCATCCGCGCCGCGAGTTCGCCCCCGGCGGTCATCCGAAACAGGGTAAGAGCCTGCCCCACATTACGGCGTGAGGGCGATCAGATCGATGGCGAAGGAACCGTCAATCGACGGCAACCCTTCAAAGAGCAGCAGCGTGCTCGCCGGAGGCTCCTTGGCCGTGTAGAACCTTCCGCGGACGTCTCTAATTCGGGACGCCATACTGAAGTTGGTCAAATACGCCGAGGACACAGCCAAACGGTCAAACCCGCTCTGGAAGTTCGCCAAGACACGGCCTAGCCGTTCGAAAACCAGCTTGATGTCCGGCTCCTCGGTTCCGAAACCGAGCTGCGCTCCGGTAAAGACCAGCTTGCCGCCGGCGATCAGTGCGATTTGAGAATAGTTCTTGGCCGGACCCAGTTCCGCCGGATTGAGGTACTTCAAGGGCTGATCCGGAGGCGCCTGCAGCCGCACGACTGCCTCGCATTCCGCTCCCGGCCGCACCGGCCCGCGCTGCATTTGCACCACCAGGGTAGCTGCCTGGGGAAATTCAGGCTGAGTGCGCGCGAGACCGGCGCTTTCCTGATCGAGCGAACTCACAAAACACGCCACGCGAAGCACGTCGCCCGCGGCGCTCCCCGTCGCGCGAACAGCGGCATGCACGCGCTCCAGCGCTTGCGTCAGGGTATCGGCCGCCTGTCCGGAGAGGAACGCCAGTCCGTTCGGATTCACGGCAGTGCGCTCCATGGCCGTACTCTCGATCAATACCTGTTGGCCTTCCAGCGACAGCGCGCCGGCCTGGACCACCGTGAGCGCGGGCAGCGGCTGGCGGCGCTCAAGGAAAACTTCCCCCACGATATCGCCGATTCTTCGTAAATCGCCTGAGCCAGCGACAAACACGCGCAGACGAACTACCGTGGCTCCGCGATTGTTGTGTAACAATCCGCGTAACGCGTCCCGCGTTTGCTGGGATAGCAGTCCTTTTGTCGAAACCGGCGCGATCTCAAAGGAGAGCCGCGCCGTTTCCGCCGTCACTGCGGCCGGAAGTTCAATTTGCTTCGGCGGCGGCTGAACGATGTCCTTTTCTTTTTTCTTGTCGACCAGGATCGGAGGCAACACCATGCCATCGTCCGGCGACGGTTTCTTTTTGTTCTGGGCCGGCGCAAGGATACACCCCAGAACGATGCAGCAGGAGATTTGGCGCAGAGAACGCACGGGGGCTGCGTGCGATTGTATCAAGAAGCAGGTGCGTGGGGCCGACGCCCCGTCGGCGGCGGACCCCCTGGTCCGGCCTTGCCTGAACAACCAGAAGAGGCCGACGGGGGCGTCGGCCGCGATCCAGGAGGATCGCCCAACATGGAACTACCGCCGCGCAGAGATGATCCGCGACGGATAGAACCCCTGCCGCAGCTTATCGTCGCCGACAATCCTGAATCCCGCGCAGTCCAACAACTCCGGCACTCCCTGTTCCACTTGCCGGCCCCAAAATGCCGGCGCCAGCCGCCCGCACACGCGATAGGCCCGATTGAACAACCGCGTGTGCTCTCCGATCAGCACCAAAGTAAATGTCCCCCGGCATTTCAACACCCGGTGCAGTTCGCGCAAGACCACTTGAATATCGTTCGACGAAAGCAGCTCCAGTAAATAGCAGCACACCACCGCGTCAAACTGTTCGTCGCGGAACGGCATCAGCCGCGCGTCCACCGCCTGGCACACGGCGGTGGCCCGCGGAAACTTGCGGCGAGCCGATCTCTGCGTTTGGGCGGCCATCTTGGGAGACAAGTCCAGTCCAATGGTCTGCCCGGCTGGATTGGCGCGAATCAAACGCCGGAACATCTCCCCGGAACCCGTGGCGACCTCCAACACCCGCATTCCGTCTTCAATTCCCGATACCTGCAAGGCCTGTTTGTGCGCCGTGGAGTGAAAGCAATAGGTCGAGAGCGGATAAATGCGCGCCAGCAGATCGTATACCCGCCGCGTCTTTTCAGACATGGTGGCTTGACGTTTATCGGTCCGCGGCCAAAGCAGCGAATAATCGGCGTCGCTCAAAACGGCTTCATCCTCATTTCATCCTAACTGGCGTTCAATGCCGGAATAACCAAACGCCGCGCCTGCGATTCGGGAATCTCGATCCCGGTGCAGGTTCCTTCTCCCGGCTTACTGTCCACCCACATCCGATATTCGTTGCCGAACAAAACCTTCAAACGCTCGTTCACGTTGCTGACTCCGATGCCCTGCTCGAAAATGCCGGTGAGCCGGGCTTCCTGGATGCCAACTCCATCGTCCTCCACCAGAATCTGCAGCATTCCGTCGGCCAGGCGGCTGCGAATCCGGATGGTTCCGCCGTCTACTTTGCTCGCCAGTCCGTGGCGGATGCTATTTTCCACCAATGGCTGCAGCAGCATGCTGGGCACTAGAAAGTCCGTCGTCTCCGGATCGATCTCTTTCACAAAACGCAGCTTGTCGCCAAACCGAACCATTTCAATCGCCATGTAATTATCTATGAACGACAGCTCCTCGCGCAACGGGGCCAGGCTGTCGGTCTTGCGGAGCAAGCGGCGCAAAATGCTCGATAGCTTGTAAACCACGGTGCGCGCCTGCTCGGGGTTGCTGCGGATGAGCGAGGAGACCGAGTTCAGAGTATTGAACAAGAAATGCGGATTGATCTGGCTGGTCAGCGCCGCCAGCCGCGCTTCATTCAGCCGAAGCTGCTGAATTTCGAGCTTCTTCTCATTCCGCGTGTTGTTCCAGATTTTCAGGGGCAGGATGATGGCGAAGATCGCCGTGATGTAGATGGCAATCAATGCCGGAGTAGCCGCATGCCACTTAACCGCCAGACAAAACAGGTAGCGCTCCCCGAAAGTACCCGCGACGGACAAGCGAATCATTTCCGCAAAAACGATGGCCAGCAGGCAAAAAATGCCGTAGAGCGTGCGGCGCAGTGCCTCGCGGTCCCGGATCAACTTAATCCAGTTCAGCGGAATCAATGGCGTGATGTGCCAGACATCTTCCGACTCCGGCGCCAAGTCCCGCAGCAGGCCGCCCAGCACTCCGATGCCGGCAAACACGGGCATCGACATCAACTCATGCCCGAACATGGCGGGAATCGAAATCAGCACACCGGATAACAGCCCGGAGACATAGCCGCCGATCAATCCGGCCAACAGACTGCCCTCCAGGCCCATGTCCACGGCTACATACGTTGGAATCAAAAGACGAATTTCCACGCCGACGGCGAACACCGCCGAACATATCAGGGCGAGCCGCAGGCGCTGCACCAAAGTGCGGTCGTCGCGCATCAGTAATTGTTGGAAGGCTCCAAAACGAATCAGGATACTGGCCAGCGATGCCGCCACGGCGAGCCGCAGCAGCAGGATTACGAGTTGTTCCGATCTGACCATAGCAGTGGCGCCGAAGTTGCGGGTGGTGTCCTAAAGACGCGACGACGAGCCCTGCGGTTATTATAGGGAGTGACAGCCTGTTAATGCTCAGCAAGATAGCAGAAGCCAATTTTCCCAGCCGTTTCGGACATTTTCGGATCTTCGGATTCGAGGGACAATACGGCGCGGACATCCAAGAGTGCGTCGTGCTGCGCATGGGCGATCTGGCTGGCGACCCGCCGCTGGTGCGCATTCATTCCGAGTGCCTGACCGGAGACGTGTTTCATAGCCTGCGCTGCGATTGCCGGTCGCAGCTCGAACTGGCCCTCAACCTGATCGCCGCCGAAGGCCGCGGCCTGATTATCTATGAGCACCAGGAAGGCCGAGGCATTGGCCTGCTGAACAAACTCCGCGCCTATGAGCTGCAAGACCACGGCCTGGACACGGTCGAAGCCAACGTCGAGTTGGGTTTTGAAGCCGACCTGCGCGATTATCAGATGCCCGGCGACATCCTGCGTTACTTCAACCTTCGCAGCGTGCGTCTGCTGTCCAATAACCCCGAGAAGATCGCCGCTCTGGAACGGGCGGGAATCACGGTAGCCGAGCGCATCCCGTGCATCGTTGCACCCCACGAATCCACTGCTGGATATCTGCTCACGAAAAAACAGAAGATGGGGCATTTGCTGGATTAACGAACCAGTGCTGGGGCGTCGGCTGTGAAGTTGTGCCTGTAGGGGCGAAGTGCGCCGCTGGGCCGGCTATGACTGATCTCCACAGGGTTGGCGACGATCGCGCAAAAGAACTAGTTCGGCTGCCCTACCGCGTAATTGCAGTCTGCCGTACAACCGATTCCGGCCCGTCTACTGGTGTAGCGCGCCTGTGCACGCCTATCGCGTCGGAGACGTGCCCCATTACGACGAAACCTATGCCGGATACGACCGAATTGAGTCGGTGGATCAGTTGAGCTGGGGACTATATCGAATTCAATAGGCGGTTGCGCGCCACAGCGAAACCTGGATGACGTCCGGTATGGCGCCGTACTTGTCGTTGGATTCCTTCCGTATTTTCGCCCACTCGGGATCGGCGCCGAAAGCGGCCCAAGCCTTCTCCCGCGCGGCCAGGTCCGCAAACGGGATCACATAGACCAGGTTCGGCTGATCAGGACCGATCATGGTCGAAGCATACAGGATGGGATGGATGCCCACGCGGTGGAAAACGCCGATCTCTCCTCCGTTGAAACGCTCGTGTAGTCCCTGCAAATGGCGGCCCGTGGGTGCGTGATAGATTCGCATTTCAAACAAGCGAGCCGGCCCATCCGCGGCGCTGGACACAATCTCCGGCGAGTAGTCGGCCGCTTGCCACACGGAGGAATCCAGCGTATCGAAAATCGGCGCCGAACCCTCCAGTGAAGTATATTTCTTGTTGACCGCGTCATCGGCGTACATCTTCGCGCGAACGTTTCCCATCTCTTCGAGCGAACTGAATCCGGCGATCAACGCGGCTTGCGGCACGTGCGGCGCAACCTCGGCGTTGAGAAAAATCTTGGGGCCGGTATGGATTTTGTCGAGCGCGGGCAGCATCGTCTGGCTGAAAAATTCGTGCAGCCGGGGCGGCTGCGCGCCGCTTCTCATTTTGTACTGCTCGACCAAGTAGAAGCGCGTCTTTTTGGTAGGTGGTGTAGCTGCCTGAGTCATTCCCATTGCGCCTAAGACGCCCAGGAAGTTTCTTCTTTGCATTTGGGGAGCCTCGTCTTCTTAAGATTAAGATGCGATACCTCACGATACGATACCTCACGAGGAACACGATCGGGACTCCCCGTTTTCGTCTTATTGCGCTCGCTTGGCCGTAAACTCGTTCACACGATCCGGCGCCGGCTCGGGATGAGACTTGAACTTGATCTCGTCGCCCGCGGCCGTACCTTCGTACAGAATCTTTATGCTGTTTCCCTGGAATTCGCGCGTGAGGGAAAAGCTGATCTTATCGCCATCCACCTTACCGTCTTGAATGTCCACTGCGCCGCCACGCGCGCCTTGGAACGTTCCCGTCAGCGCGCCGGCATCCGCCTTCAGGTTCATGGTTACGGTTTGTGTTCCCTGGCGGCCCTGCACATCGGCAGTCCATTTTCCCGTCACGTCTGCCGCCCACGCGGCTGCTGCCATTAGGCAGGATAATACTAGAATCTTGGATCTCATGTATGTAGAGATGGGTTTCCTCTTATGGGATGTTACAGCGCCAGTGTAAAGGAAGGTAAGGCGAACGTAGGAGAATGAGGAAAGCCATGCAAACTACCCCAACCTACGACGATGTAAACCTGATCCTGAAGCTCTATGAACTCAGGCGCGAAGACAAGCTCCGCGAAGCGCGAGCCTTTATGGGCAAATACCAAGCCAGCACGCCTGAAGAGCACCTCACGCTGTGTCCGCCCGGCTCGCCCGAAGATGCGAATTTCCGCATGGCCGTCAGTTACTGGGACATGGCCGCGTCTTTTGTGACCTGCGGCGTGCTCAATCAGGAATTGTTTCTGCAGAGCGGCCAGGAGTTGCTCTATGTCTGGGAAAAAGTGCGCGACATCGTTCCCGCCTACCGGCAGTTATCGAAAAATCCGCTCATGTGGGACAACCTGGAGAGAGTGGCCAAGGCAGCCATAGAACGCATGAATAAGGCCAATCCGGAAGCTTATCCGGAATTTTCCAAGCGGGTGCGCGGGGCCGCGGCATAAAATGTCTAGCCCCGAACGTCAGTGAGGGGATGGCGCGGTCCCCTCACTAACGTTCGGGCTAGACGGGCGCGGCAAGAGACGCCGCACAACGGCGCCACATAAGAGCGCGATGCTAAATTAACGTGAAGCGCAACCCGGATTTTTTCGGCGATACCGAACTCGACCTGCTCTATATCTCAAAAAGGCTGAAGGACGCTCTGCGTCTGGAAGCGTCGCTAACCGAGTCCGGCATCGAATACGCAGTGGAAGCCGATACCTACTTCGGCGGCGTAATCTTCCGCACGGAACGCGTCGGCGCGTTCTTCTACGTTCTGCCGGAAGCGCTAGAGGCTGCTAGAGAGGCGATGCGCCGCCATGGTTTTCGGGTCCACGATACAGAACGCTGATATGCTATTCAGACTATGATCCGGTGGGCCTTGGCTTCGGTTGCGACGGCGCTGTTTGCCGGGACCCTGGCACTGAACGACCAGGAGATATCTTCCCGCATCATCGACGCAGCCATGGCCGACACCGCCGGCTACGAAAAGCTGGCTTACTTGTGCGACCGGATCGGGAACCGCCCCGCTGGATCGCCCAACATGGACAAGGCGGTGTTGTGGGCGGCCGACCAGATGAGGGTGGACGGCCTGGTGAACATCGTCACCCAGCGGGTGAAAGTGCCTCACTGGATCCGCGGCAACGAAAGCGCAAGCCTGCTGGAGCCCGTCAATCGGCCGCTGACCATACTCGGACTTGGCGGAAGCGTCGCCACACCTCGGGGTGGCTTTACCGCCGAGGTGGTGATCGTTCATTCGTTCGAAGAGCTGGAAAGCCTGGGGCGCGCGGCGGTAAAAGGCAAAATCGTTCTCTTCAACGTTCCTTGGGACGGGTACGCGCGCACCGTGGTCTACCGCCAGCACGGTGCGTCGCGCGCCGCGAAGCTCGGCGCGGTCGGGGCGCTGGTGCGTTCCGTCACGCCGAATAGCCTGCAATCTCCGCACACCGGCGCGATGGAATACGCGGGCGATGCCCGTCGCATTCCGGCCGCGGCCATCACCGTCGAAGACGCTTTGCTGATCCAACGGCTCAAAGACATTGGAAACCAGCGCGTGGTGGTCCACCTGGAAATGGAGAGCCACAATCAGCCGGACGCCGAGTCCGCCAACGTATTTGCCGATCTTCCCGGCCGCGAAAAACCGCGCGAAGTGGTGGTGATCGGCGGGCATCTCGATTCCTGGGATGTCGGGCAAGGCGCTCAGGACGACGCGGCCGGCTGCATCACCATGCTCCAAGCGGCCGCGATTCTGAAACACCTGGGATTGCAGCCCCGCCGCACCATTCGCGTGGTTTTCTGGACCGATGAAGAGCGCGAGTTCTCGGGCGCGATCGCCTACCGGCGCTGGGTTGGCGACAACATCCGGAATCACGTCGCGGCCATTGAGATGGACGAGGGCGCCGAGAAACCCATCGGGTTCGGATTCGGTTCGATGGACGACCCCGCGCCAGCCCAGGCCCGCTTGCAGGAGATTGGACGCCTGCTCGAAAAAATCGGCGCGAATGGAATTTTTCCCGGCGGCGGGGGCGCCGACATCGCGCCGCTGATGCAGGACGGCGTGCCGGGCCTGAGCATTCGCACCAGCGGGAAACGCTATTTTGAATGGCATCATTCGCGGGCGGATACTGTAGATAAGGTGGATATTGACGATCTGCGGCGCAATATCGCGGCCGTGGCTGTGATGGCCTATATGCTGGCGGAAATGCCGGAAACGCTGCGCCCGCATGCTTCCGATTGAGGTTTCATGATCACGGTTCTTCGTCTCCGTCCGGGCCGTCAGGCTCTGTTCCTGCTCCTCACAGCGTTGATTTACCTGGTCGACAGCCAGGCCGTCCGTATGGCGGTAGATCCCGCGCAGCGGCTGCGGATCGCCGCCGGTGCGTCGGTCGATTTAGTGCTGGTGGTGGGCCTGCTGTACTATTGGCTGCTGGTGCGCCCCGGCCTGCGTCCGCTCACTGGCCTGGTTTTCGTCGCTGTAGTAGGACTCTTGCGCGCTTCATTTCTGTTTCCCGAAGGAATGCTCGTCAAGGCCGCGCTGGCAGGCTGCGCCGAGGCCGGACTGATCGCTTTCGTCGCCGTGCAAATCGCCAGAACCCGGAAGCAGGCGTCCGATTCCGGCGACCCGCTAGTGACAATTCGGAATTCCGTCGCCGCGGTAATACCGTTTCCCGCCGGCGCGCGCGCCATCGCCACGGAGTTTATCCTGGTCTATTACGCAATGTTCGGTTGGCGCGCCAAACCGCACGTCCCCGCAGGCGCGCGGGCATTCTTTCTCCGCGAATCCTCGGACAAAGCGTCTCTGCTGGCCACGATCGCGCTGGCCAGCGTTTTTGAAATTGTGCCGGTGCATTTGCTGGTACACCGCTGGAGCGCGTTGGCCGCCTGGATCCTGACCGGAATCGGTCTCTACGGAATGGTCTGGCTGCTAGGACTGAGCCGCGCTTTGGTGTTGCGTCCAAGCTTGATCGGGGCGGAGTCGGTTGATATCCGCTATGGCCTGATCGCGCAGATGCAGGTGCGGCGTTCGGAGATTGCCGGCGTGGAGCGAGTAACCAGTGCGAGCCCAGGCGTTATTGTCCTGCCGCGCAGAGCGGCTCCGAATCTCGAAATATCCTTCCATCAGCCGGTGAAGCTCGATCGGCTGTTCGGTTCAAAAAACGTGAGCTGCGTCGCGCTTTGCGTGGAGAATGAAGGTGAATTTGCACGGGCTTTAGACAGTGGGGCGGCCTAAGCTAAGCGGCCTCCGTTTTCTCTGGACGGCTTCCACGTCAGGACGTGTACGGAATCTCGACTTCGGTATAGTATTGCTGCCAGATGCGGTTGTCCTCCACACTCCCAGGTTTACTCGGACCCGGCTGCTTGGACAGGCCCAGGAGGCGGCGCATTCGGTCCAGTTGAGCCAGCCGATTGAATTGACGACAGCGAGCTAGCGTGATGCGCCAGCTCTTGCAACTCCGTCTCCCCGATGTCCCTCTCTTCTGCAAACGCGGCCCCGACCACTGCGACAATAACTCCCTCGCCACTGCGTATCGGCATGGCAACGGCCGCCTACGCATTCACGGCTCTTGCACCGGGGCGCACGCTGCCGGAGCGGTCGTCCTTTAAGTTG
>DATFZA010000152.1:0-3305 GCA_035314765.1 Bryobacteraceae bacterium | reverse complement strand
TAACAGACCGCATGCTGCCCCCGGGCCGATCGCACGCCGCGCACCCGCGCCGCCCGCCAGCCGCGCGCACGCAGGCCACACGCGCCCGGTCGTCCGTCCGCGGGTCCTCCGCGGCGCTCGCGGGGCACCGGCGGGCAAAATGACGCCGCAAACCGGCCGTGGTGGTTTGAGCTTGCGCTAGACCTGAAAAAGGTTGGGTGCGGGAAATTTTGGGTTGGGAATGCGGTAAGCTTTGCAAGTCGCGGGCCGCAGAGAACTCGGAGTACACGGTGATGCAGTTTGAGGCACATGCCGCAAGTGCGAAGATTACGGATCAAGGCGATGCTCTGGTGACTTTCCTGACAGAAAAGGGCCACATAGCAGTTCTGATGCGGCGCGTTGTTCTCGAACGGTTATTTGAGCAAACCAAGAGTGAATTGCAGCGCGTTCCGCGCTCTGGACGGAAGCGCTAGTTGCCCTGCCTTGCTCAAACTGAGAGGCCGGCAGCGCGATTTCAGCGCGTTGGCGGGCTCACCGGAAGCGGGCTCGGCGTGGCATCGGCGTCGGTCTTTGGCTTGGGAGGGTCTTTGCTCTTATCGCGACCACGCTCAGCCTCCATATTTTGTCGCCATGCGTCGTATTCCGGGGTGCCTGGCCGTGGGGGAATGTTCTTTGGAAGACCGCCGGCCCAAGCAGGCACGTACTCCCCCAGATTCCCGCTGGCACACGATGCAAGAACACTGCCGGCAAATATTACCAGCGCCATGAGCCGCGCGAGGGGCAAGATAGCCATAGGTCAGCGTTCATAAAGAATTGGCCCCAACGATGGCGCGGGCGCGGCGGGGTGTGGCGTACCGCCTGCATACCTTGGTCGCGGAGCGATTCCCGGTCGGGCAGCGGCAGCCGTCTATGCGCTCGGCGATGACACCCGGCGCATCGAGCTCGCCGCCCTCTCGCTCACCGGCGGGCTCGCCAGCGGCTTTGCGCGCTGGTCGCAGTTTCAAGATCGTGCCGACAGTGCGTTGCCACGAACATCGGTGCGGCTCATGATTCCCGGCATGTCGAAGAGAGAGAATCAGATCACAAAGCTGCCGTGCATATGAGAGAGCCTTTGCTTCTTTGTCTCTGCGGGATAGTTCGTATTGCGTCACCAGAAACGAGAGCTACGCCACCGCGCATTTTTACCGAAAAAGGACCAAATTCATCGATAGAAAAGAATTTCTCATCGGGAGCGAGGTTCGAGAGGGCGGTCGTGATCTTGGTTATTTTCTCGCGATAAGTTGGATCATTGCTCGTCAGCGATTTTTTTGCCTTTTTGAATTTGTAACCGGCTGCAATAAAATATTCCGATATTGAACTCCGCGACGCTCGTTCACCGTGGACCTTCTCGTATGCATCCGATAACGCCCGTAGCCTCCACGATGCGCGATTGATGCCGTGTGGCAGGAACTTTGAGGACGCGGCCAATAACTCAATTTTATCAAGAATTTATCAAAGTAACGAAGGGGCTGCTTGGGCTACGACCGAAAAGCACTTTATCATGGCACAGTGGCGCCTTGCGGGAAGGACGCAAGCTTTTTTGCAGACACCCTCTTTCCCTGTCACCACAGTCATTGCAACACCGTTGCAACAGGACCGCCTGTACCGCACCCGGTTCTTTGGACACAAGTTTGAGTTAAGCGGCTTGCTTCATGCTGGCGTGCTCCCAAGCGAACCGCGTTTGGCGCGGGCTGCGTAGCCCGTTTTTCTCAATGAGCCACTCGGCATTGTAGAGTTCGAAGAACTTCCGCACGGCAGCGCGGACGTCGTCGATGGTCTGATAGATACGGCCGTGGACGACCTGTTCCTTGAAGGTTCGGAAGAAGCGTTCGGCTACGCCGTTGGTTTCGGGCTCGCCGACGAAGGCGAAGCTCGGAGCCATGCCCCAGAATTTGATCTGGTTCTGGAAGTGGTCGGCCATGAATGCGCTGCCATGGTCGTGACGGAGTGCAAGACCGCGTGCGATCCCGGCCGCAACGGCGCTAAACTCGGTTTTGATCGCCATGCCGACAGCCTGGGCAGCGGCGTAGCGATCACCAATCTTGGCAACGTGCCACCCCATGGCTTCGGCGTTCCAGTGGTCGACGACGGCGAACAGCCAGACCTTGCCATCCACCACGGTCGGGATTTGCGTTGCGTCGGTGCCCCACATCAGGTTTGGCGCCTCGGTGATGATGCGGCCGTCGTGGCCTGCGTCTTGGCGCGGCAGATGACGGTGTGGCGACAGCAGGCCATTCTCCCGCATCAACCGCAGCACCCGCTTGCGGGCAACTCGAATGCCGTCAAGCACGCGCAGCCGCGCCCATATTTTGCGATGACCCTCACCAATCCAGGGCGAACGGTCGAGATCGGTGTGGATTGCGCGCAGCAACGCAGCGTCCGAGATCGCCGGCTTGGGACCTCGGCGTGACGGTATCGGTGGCGGATCGATACGCTCTTGTTGCCGCCGCCAGGCGTAAAACGATGAGCGAGGAACCCCAAAGCCATCACAGACGCGCGCAACGCCGTAGGCTCGGCCGGTGCCAGGCGAGATCGCGGCGGCCATTACCGCGACCTCCGCCGGGCCAAAGGGCCAACATGCCCCACCCGAGCCCGTAATACTTCATTCTCCATTGTAAGTTCGCCGACCCGCTTCATTGCTGCGGCCAGCTCTTCGCTCACTGCATCGCCCTCGCGTTCCCGCAACGATCCGTCGATCCCCGATAGCGCCCGCTCGCGCCAGCGCTCCAGCCGATACGACGGCACCCCCAGCTCCCGCGAAAGGTTTTCTGCCGATTCACCTCGCAGTAGACGAAGCACCACTTCGCGCTTGCGCCCAACGCTCCAGCGTTGTCCCGGCGCCAGGCCTCCGGCTGGCACGGCTGGTCCTATGGAAAGCGTGGACGGGCTGCGCCCGCCCTCGCTTCCCACAGGACCATCAAAAGCAGCAGACGATTCAAGAAAACTGTCCTTCATGAGGGCCATTCCTTCTCGGTTCCAGTGGACAATGTGGTGTCCAAAGAAACCGGGGCCAGCTCAACTCTTGCAATATGAAGGGCTTCGAATGCATGGGTGCAATAGCATTGTTGCAATTATTGAATGATTCTAATCTTGCGCCGAGCGGGAGAAAGAGAATGAATGTGATTGCAGCCAACGGTGCGCGCATCCCAGCCATCGGCCTCGGCACTATGACCCTCATGGACGGCGTCTGCGTCGAAGCGGTCAAGACCGCGCTCGCCCTGGGCTATCGCCACATCGACACCGCCGAGCGCTACCGCAATGAAGCGGCGGTGGGGGAGGGCATCGCG
>DATFZA010000151.1:0-6264 GCA_035314765.1 Bryobacteraceae bacterium | reverse complement strand
CGGAACTCGCTACCAGAGCATACAGGCCCACCATGGCCAGCACCAGACCCATCATGCCCAGAATGCCCACCGTTTGCATGATCAGATTGGGCGTGTCGACGGCCCGCTTGGCGTACACATCTTCCATCGTGCGCACATCGTAGATGGGCTGGTTGGAATCGATGCTGCGCACCATCTCTCTCAACTCTGTCACCAGGCCTGAAGATTCGCCTAGGGACTCAGCAATCAGCGTCATCCGCGGCTGCGGGTGTTGGGCGAGCGGCAAGTAGAGATACTCGATGGGCGGTTCGGTAATGAAGATGTACTTGGCGTTCCGTGCTACCCCGACCACCTGCACCCAGTCGCCTTTCGCATCTTTCAAACGAAAGCGCTTGCCTATCGGATCCTGGTGCGGCCAATATTTTGTGGCCAGAGTTTCGTTGATCACGGCGACTTTCGCCGCCGCTGCCGTGTCGGTGTCCAGAAAGCCGCGCCCTTCCGTGAGCGCGATGCCCAAGGTCTCGAAATAGTGTGGACCGGCGACATCGCTCAGGATAGTGACATTCTCCTGCCCTTTCGGCAACTGATAGCCCTCCGGCACGATATCCGTCGAGTCCTGGTTGAACATCATCGGGATCACTTCACTCAGCGCCACGGATTTCACGCCCGGAAGGGTAGCCGCATGATCGGTCACCTGCTTATAGAACTGCGCCGTCTGAGGCTCGCTGAACTTTACCAGCGAGGGATCGAAACTCATCAGCAAAATATGATTGTTGCGGTATCCGGGCCCTCCGCCGAGTTGGTTGTGAAATCCGCGATACATCATGGCGGTGACCACCAACAGCACCAGAGAGAGAGCCACCTGGACAACCACCAACGCGTTCCGCCCCCAGAAGCGTTTTCTGCCAGTGCTGTCGGCGTCAAGCGACTTTAGCGCGGGCACCAGATCGGTGCGCGAGGTCTGCAGCGCCGGCGCAAGCCCAAATAGTAAGACGCTGGCTAGAGACGCCACCAGGCTAAATACGAGTACCCGTTGATCGAGTTGAAAGTCGAGCATGAGAGGCATGTCGGTCGGCGTCGGGATGCGTTGCAGCAACATAACGCCCAATTGGGCAACCACCAATCCCAGCGCGCCGCCCGCCAGCCCGATGAACAGGCTCTCGGTCAGCAACTGCCGCACCAGACGCGTGCGTCCCGCGCCGATCGCGAGCCGCACCGCCATTTCCCGGCTGCGCGCCCGTGAGCGGCTCAATAATAGATTCGCCACGTTAGCGCAGGCTACCAGCAAAACCAGGGCGGAAAGACCGAGCAACATCGCAACCAGGGCGGCGTCGGGCCCCGAACGGTCGACACGCGTCTGCAGTTCGGTGCGGATAGCTATGGTTTGGTCGCGATTTGTTTCCGGATATGCCCGTGCCAGACCCTTCGCGAGCGCTGCAAACTCCGCTTGCGCCTGCCCAATGCCGACGCCCGGCCGCAAGCGCCCTTTTACCGTGAGCACCCGGTTGTCGCGCCCTTCGAGTATGTTGTGTTTGGGATTTCCAGCCAAACGCGGCGACATATGAATGGGCACATACAGCGCGTTGCGGAAGTACTGATCCAGCCCGATGAACTTTTCCGGAGCGACACCGACGATCGTAAAATCGATGCCGTTGAGCCGCACCATGCGGCCAATGACTTCCCGTTCGCTGTTGAACTCGTTCCGCCAAAAGTCGTAACCCAGGATGACCACCGCATCCCGCCCGGGAACCTGGTCCTCGTCAGGGCGGAAGTCGCGCCCGAGCACGGGATGCACGCCCATGGCCTGGAGCAGATTTCCCGACACCAGCAGGCCGTACTTGACCTGAGCTAGCGCGTCCGGCTTCGAACTGAAGCCGAAGGGGACCATGGTATACGCAATCAGCCCGCTGAAACTCTTGTTTTGGTCGCGATAGTCGGCGTAGTCGAGATACGATAGATTGCCGCCGAAGCCTGCCCGGTTGAGATTGACCGTCAGGCCCTGCACCGTGACCACCTCGCTAGGCTGCCGGACCGGCAAGGGACGAAGCAACAACCCGTCGGCAAAACTGAACATGGCGGAGTTAGCGCCAATCCCGATGGCCAGCGAAAGTACGGCCACCAGAGTGAACGTCCGGTGTTTCAGCAACATCCGGAGCGAAAAGCGAACGTCCTGCCAGAGCGATCCCATAGGAAACACCCCCTCTGTCAGCATACGCAAACGACGGCGGAAATGATCCAGGAAAGTTGCTTTGGGGCCGGCACCTATACCGGACTTGGCCAATCGGATTTTCAGAAGTAGCCGCGAATTCATCGCCGACTAATAATCGGCCGCACTCTCGAAAACCTGCCTTCATGCCAGGCGCTCGGGGGACACAGCTACGATAATTTCGCCCGAAGGAGTTCGGGATCGAGCTCGCTGTGTCCCCATCCGCGTCGCGAACTCGTCCGTTTTCGTCCTTCCTTCTGTGCGCCCAGGCGCTCATGGGAAACAGGTTACTAACCTGCCCCACAGGGTGACTTACTCGTCCCGCAGCGCCGTCAGCGGATCTACGCGCGAAGCTCTGAGCGCCGGCACGTAGGCTGCCAGCATCGTCACTACCAACAGCAGCGGAGGCACCACCACCATCGCCATTGGATCGCTTGCCGAGGTAATGAAGGCTGCTTTCAGTCCACGTGCGGCCCCGATGCTTAACACCAGGCCGATGCCAATTCCAGTGATCGCCAAAAGAAAACCCTGGCGCAGCACCAGCCCCAGCAGTTGTCCGCGGGCGGCGCCGATGGCGATACGTATGCCAAATTCACGCGTCCTTCGGCTCACCGAATTGGCCACCAGCCCGTAGAGGCCCACCATGGCCAGCAGCAGACCCATCAGGCCCAGAGAACCTACCGCTTGCATGATCAGGTTCGGGGTGTCGACCGCCCGCTTGGTGTACAGGTCTTCCATGGTGCGGACGTCGTAGATGGGCTGGTTGGAATCGATTCCGCGCACCATTTCCCGCAACTCCGTCAACAATCCCGACGGCTCTCCTACCGATTCCGCAAGCAATGTCATCCGCGATTGTGGGTGCTGCGCAAGCGGCATGTAGAGATACTCGAGAGGCGGTTCGGAGATGAAGATGTATTTGGAGTTTCTGGCCACTCCCACCACCTGCACCCAATCGGCTTTGGCGTCTCTTAGCCGAAAGCGCCGGCCAATCGGGTCTTGATTTGGCCAGTATTTACTAGCCAGATTTTCATTGATCACCGCTACCTTGGGTGAAGCCGCCGTGTCCGTCGCCAGAATGCCGCGTCCCCGCACAACCGCGATGCCGATCGTTTCAAAATAATGCGGACCGACAATATCGCTGAGGATGGACACACTGTCCTGTCCTTTCGGCAACTGATAACCCTCCGGCGCGATGTCGATCGACTCTTGATTTGGCGCCATGGGCGTCGATCTCGTCAACGTGGCCGACTTTACGCCGGGCAGGGTAACTGCGCGGTCGGCCACTTGTTTGTAGAACTGCTGCGTCTGCTCTTCACTAAACTTGACCAGCGTGGGGTCGAAGCTCATCATCAACAGGTGATTGGTGCGGTACCCTGGCCCGGCCCCGAGCTGGGTGCTGAATCCGCGATACATCATGGCCGTAACCACCAGCAACACCAACGAGAGCGCCACTTGGCCTACCACCAGGGCATTGCGCCCCCAAAAGCGTTTCCTGCCGGCGCTGTCGGCATCTAAGGATTTCAAGGCGGGCACCAGGTCCGTCCGCGATGTCTGCCACGCCGGAACCAGACCAAAGAACAGAACGCTGGCCAGAGACGCTGCCAGACTGAACAGGAGCACGCGCGTATCAAGTTGGAAGTCGAACTGTATAGGCATGTCAGTTGGCACCTGAATGCGTTGGATCAGAACCAGTCCCAATCTAGCCACGGCCAAACTCAGCACGCCGCCCGCGAGTCCGATGAACAGACTTTCCGTTAGCAGTTGCCGCACCAGGCGCGATCGTCCCGCGCCAATGGCCAGCCGCAGGGCCATCTCGCGGCTGCGCGCCCGCGCGCGGCTCAACAATAAACTCGCCACGTTGGCGCAGGCCACCAGCAAAACCATGGCGGAAAGGGCTAGCAGCATGGCGACCAGCGCCGCATCCGGCGCGTCGTTGTCAATCCGCAGCTGCAGTTCCGTACGGATGGCTATGGTCTGATCGCGATTGGTGTCCGGATACGTCCGCGCCAAGCCCTTGGCGAGGGCTTCGAATTCCGCTTGCGCCTGGGCGATGCTGACGCCAGGACGCAAGCGCCCTTTTACCGTAAGGGCGCGGTGATCGCGTCCTTCGAGAAGATTGTGCTTCGGATTTCCAGCCAGAACCGGGGACATATGAATCGGCACGAACACGGCGTCGCGGAAGTACTGATCGAGGCCGTTGAACTTTTCCGGAGCTACGCCGATGACGATAAAATCCAAGCCGTTCAACCGGACCATCCGCCCAATCACTTCCCGGTCGCCATGAAACTGGCTTTGCCAGAAATCGTAGCCCAGAATGACTACCGCATCCCGCCCGGGGACCTGGTCTTCGTCGACGCGGAAGTCCCGGCCTAACAGCGGCTGCACCCCCATCACCTGGAAGAGATTTCCGGATACCAGAAGCCCGTACTTGACCTGGGGCAACGCATCCGGCCGCTGACTGAAGCCGAACGGAACCAGGGTGTACGCGATCAGTCCGGAGAAGCTCCTGTTTTGGTCGCGATAATCGACATAATCGCGATAAGACAGACTGTTGCTGGAATCGGTGCGGTTGAGGGTTCTGTTCTCCAGCGCAACCACCTGGCTAGGCTGCCGGACGGGCAAAGGACGAAGCAACAACCCGTCGGCAAAACTGAACATGGCGGAGTTAGCGCCAATCCCGATGGCCAGCGAAAGTACGGCTATCAGAGTGAAAGTGCGGTGTTTGAGCAACATCCGGAATGAAAAGTGAACGTCCTGCCAGAGCGATCCCATAGAATGAAACACCCCTCTGTCAGCATACGCAAACGACGCGGAAATGATCCAGGAAAGATTGTTTCCGAGAATGGCGCGGTGTACCGGCCGATCGGATTTTCAGCCGTAGCCGCGAATTCATCGCTCCGTGATGCTGCTGTCATGCTGGGAAGTTAGCCTAAGGACCGTATTACCGTCAATTTCACCCTAGGAGACCACGTAATGTCTAAAGAAGCAGCAGACCACCATCGCAAGGCGGCTGAACATCACGAACACGCGGCAAAGCATCATCACGCGGCCGCTCACGAGCACGAAGCCGGCAACCACGAGAAAGCGGGTCATCACGCCCACCTCGCCCATGGCCATCACGCCCTGGCGACGCATCATGCTGAAGAAGCCAGCAAGCACCACGTAACCGAACACGGGCATCACTAATCGCAGCCAGTAGAGCCACTAAGCTAAGGGAAATTGCGCCGCTGTACACTTACATATGCGCAACTTAGTGGCACTATCGTTGGTGGCCGCCGTCTCGCTGCTTGGTTCCGGTTTTCAGTCCGCTGATCTGCTGAGACTGCGTTCCGTTGCCGGCGTCCGCTTTTCTCCCGACGGTTCAAAGCTGGCCTACACGGTGATGCGTAACGATGTGGGCCAGCGCGGAACCACCCAGCTTTTCGTGATGACGCTCGCCGGCCGCAAGTCCGTAGCGATCGGCACTGGCGATGAACCATCCAGCGATCCCGTTTGGTCGCCGGATGGACAATGGATCGCTTATGCCGGCAAGTCCAGCTTGCGGATCGCCCGCGCGGACGGCAGCGGCCAGCGCGAGTTGGCGCAGCTGGAGGGAACGAACAGTCCGCTGCCCACGACCGGCGCGCGCGTGGCTTGGTCTCCCGACAGCAAACAGATCGCGTATGTCAACGCGCAGGCAGGGCCGGAGACCGCGGACGCCACGGGCGATCCGATCGTCATCACGCGTTATCTCTACAAACCGGACGCGGGGGAAGGAAATTCCCATTTCAACGACAATAAGCGGCTGCATCTGTTTGTGCTGGACGTGGCTAGCGGCAAGAGCCGGCAACTGACCAACGGCAGTCATTATGAGCATTCCATCGACTGGTCGCCCGACGGTAAGCAGATCGCGTTCGTATCGAACCGCGAACCGAATGAGGACCAGTTCTTCAACTACGACTTGTTTACCTTGAACGTCGCGACTGGCGAGCAGGGCCGCTTGACGGCGACGGAAAACGCCGAATACCGGCCACATTGGTCGCCGGATGGCAAATTCATCGCTTATGAGGGCACCAGGCGCGGCCTCACCGATCTCGAAA